>JAGUYV010000049.1 GCA_020061125.1 bacterium
CTCAAATGCCGCGGCCGCGCGGCGCGGCCAGGCAGGCGGTCCTTGAGGCAGTCGCCCCCGCAGAACCGCAGCCAGCGGCACTCCTCGCACGCCTCGTTCCATTCCTGCTTCTTCCGCGCGAATTCCCGGTACAAGGGCGCTTTGAGCAGATCCTCCCAGGAATCCCGCTCGATGTTGCCGAGCCGCAAATCGCGCTCCACGAAAAAATCGCACGGATACACATCGCCGTTGTGCTCCACCACCAGGTACTGCGAGCAGTTGCGGCCCATGTGGCACGCGGTGCGCCGGTTGTCCGCGAGCAGCGCCAGAATGGAGTCGAACAGGCGCACGGACACCCGGCGCGCATCGCGCGCATGCCACGCGTCGAACACCTCGCAAAGGAACGCGCCCCACGCCTCGCCGTCAATGGCGTATGGGGCCAGCCCCGCGCCGCCGGGGCCAGGCTCCACGCACGGAATGTACTGGTGGTGCAGGAACCCGTGGTCCGTCAGATAGGTGTACACCCCGGCGCCTTGCGCGGCGTTGCCCCGGCTCACCAGGGTGAGGATGTTGAACTCCGCGCCGTGCGTTTGCAGGCGCTCGATGCCCTTCATGGCCAGGGCGTGCGTGCCGCCGCCCGCGGCCGTGCGGCGGTGCAGGTCGTGCAGTTCCGCGGGTCCGTCCAGACTCACGCCCAGCAGGAACCGGTAATCCGCGAACAGCCGCGCCATGTCGTCGGATATGAGCGTGCCGTTGGTCTGCACGCCGTTGCCCACCACCGCGCCCGAGCGCCCGTACTGCGTTTGCAGGGCCACGACTTTTTCAAAGAACTCGACGCCCATGAGCGTTGGCTCGCCGCCCTGCCACCCGAAGATGTGCTGCGGCTGATCCGTTTCCATGAACGACCGCACCAGGCGCCGCAGCACGCTGTCCGGCATGCGGTGCGCATCCTCGCGGGGATACAGCGCACACCGGTCCAGATAGAAGCAATACTCGCAGCGAAGGTTGCAATCCGCGGACGCGGGTTTGATGAGAAGCGAAAACGGTTTCAAGCCGGGAACCTGCCGGAGAGCGATTTTGTCACGCTTCTATAGTTATAGACCATGGACGCGCAATACAAAACCTTTTCTGCCCCCCCCGGCGTCCGCGCCGCGCGCAATGGCGTTCGCCGGGAAACCGCCGCGCATGCAGGCCGCGGCGCAGGGCGTCCGTTGGTGAATTTCCATTGTCCCTCAAGTGTTCAGCTTTTCAGCTTGTTGGCTTAACGGAAAACTCTGTGAAGGCACGGTTGCTGATTCCGCGCACATCGTACGCATCACCATTTATCGCCTCTTTCCAGCCACGGAATCTGTGATATAATTTCCAAGGTGGTTTTCAACGCATTCATGCTATGGAAGGGTTTTATAGGAAGAGAATCCTACAAACCGGGAAAAGAGGCCCAAGGGGAAAGGGAGGCATAATTAAGTATAGTGTCCACAAAACTCGTATTGTATTTATTATTATTTTATGTAATTATATCCAATATATTATTCGCATTATTTATATCATTACTATATATTTTCATAATTAACAAGCATAGTTTGTACAAATGTATTATGAATAGCAATGATCATTTGATTGCCTTTTATCCAAAATTAATGCTGATTGTTATGCTTCGAAAGGAATATGATCGGTTGTGCATAAATGACATTTTATTCGAAAAGAAGCTAAAATTACAAAAATATCTCGCGATCAATTCAGCGATCAGCACTATTTTGTTAATAATATATTTGATTGTTTCTTAGAGGAAAACAGGGATGCTTACAATTAAAATGACGCTGCAACACACAACACATTCACTGCAAAGCAACCAAGGCGCGGGACGGCTTCTTAGTATTATGTTATCTGTCCTTGTATTACCCAGTATTGCCTATTCTGCCTAGCCTATCGGGGATTCTATTAAACCTTTTTACTTTTATACAAATTGACGCACAGAACTTGACGGGATGTGCGTAATCAGTACAAGCCGTCGCGGGTGAAACCTCCCTGGTGGCAACGGAAGCACTCCCTGGAGGAGGGCATCATGCTTTCGAGTTTGTCGTGATTTTTCATGGGCGCGGATACGCTTGCGGCACCGGACGCTTTGACAAGCTCGCCCCGGGCCGCGGTTACGGACTTGCCGCCGGACTGGACTTCCACGGAACCGTCGCACACGCAGAACCAGGCGTTGTCATCGGATTCCACGATGGAGCTGAAGGCCGTGCCTCGCACTCCGGCCACGGCCGTGGGTGTCTGGACCTCGAAGCGCTTGTCCGAAGTCAGCTTCTGGGCTTTGGCCCATACGAATCCGTTGTCGTGCTTCACGCGCACCTGGTTCTTGCCGGGCATGGTCACGGTCACTTTGCTCAACGGGCCGATGAACAGCAAGTCGCCGGTGGCAAATTTGACAACCAGGGATTCCTTTGCGCCGGTTGTGATTACATCGCCTTCAATGATTTCGGCGTTGACGGCCGCAGGCTTCTCTTTCTGATTGCTGAACAGCTTCGGATGGCCCTGCAGCTTGACAATGCGTCCGGACGCCGCGCCCGGAGCCGCGGAATTCAGAAACAGCAGCGGCACAAGAGCCACGGCCGCCACGAATAATGTGCGGATGAATTTGTTTAAGGTCATCATGATGCGTCTCCCGTGTGTCAGCAAGACTGTGATTATTTGTCATAGGTGATTTGCAGGTAGGCCCAGCTTGCGTTCTGCGTGGCGTTCCACCAGTTCGCTACGCTGCTCAAATTGCCGGGCACATAGACCGAGTAACCCAGATGATAAGTCGCGGGGCCGTTTGTGCGGAACCGCCACTCGAAGTCCCATTCGGTTCCGGCATCACTGGGTGCGGATGCGCCGTTCGGCCACAGATTGCCCGCCGCGCTGTATCCGGCAGGGGTTCCGTCGGCCAGAAACCACGCGGCTTCCGGGCTTTCGAGCCGAAACTTGTGCACCTGCACCAGGCCGAGTACGCGAGGACTGATTTTATAAAATGCGTATAGTGTGACAATGTTTGCGTTCATGGGGCCGAACCAGTCCATGGCGCCGAACCGGTTGTGGTTGGCCGGGAAGGGCTGCTGAAAGGTTTCATACCGGTCCGCTGTGCCCGTGTCGTCGCCCGAGCCGGAGCTGAATTCGATGCCGAAATTTGTGAACACGCGGCCCGAGGCGAAAAAGTCCGCGCCCAGCATGTAGTGCCACGCGCGGATTTTCTGGCGCTGGCCGGGCGTGAGCTGCGGTTCGAACTTGGTGGTTTTTCCGATTTGGTAGTGCGCTTGTCCCAGCAGGGTCCATCGGGGCGAGAGCTTGCCGGCGCGCCGCGCGCCCAGTGTGTACAAATCCTGGTCCACGGCCGCGCCCGTTCGCAGATAGGGCCGCCGGTTGTAGAACAGGCTGTATTCGGTCTCGGTGTTGGTGAAGCTCACATGCCTGGCGTTGAGCCCGGCCAGAAAGCCATCCCGCCCGCTGGTGGACGGGTCCGAAGGCCAGGCGGCGACGGCGTCCAGATCCCAGTTGCCGGACTCTTTGCTGACCCGCGCGCCGTCGAATGTGTTGCCCACGAGGTCCCAGTCGTCCGGCGCAACGAGCAGTCCGCCGCCGAAATGCAATTCCTGCCGCCCCAGGCGCACGAATGATTCCTCTCCAAACAGGCCGCGGGTTTCCACGAAGGCCTGATGGACGCGACCGTATTCTCCGGGTTTGAAAGCCGTGTCCGCGTTGCCGAACCCGTTGGCTGTGGCCGCGCGCAACTGGAGCAAGCCCCGGCTGCCGGAGGCCCATGTGCGTTCCGCTGTCACATCCGCCCGGAGAGAATGCAGCACTGTTGCACTCCCTTCGGAAGACCTTCGTATTTCGTACTGGTTGAACCGCTGGAAATGCTCCATGCGGTATCTCAACTGCGTGGAGACCTCCGCCTTAACGGACTGTGCGGCAAATAGCATCAACAGCCATAATACCGCACACAATACCTTGTCGTTTCTCATCTCTTGCTCCAATGATATTCAAAATGATATCGCTCGACTGTTGGATGTATTATAGTGCAAACCGCAAAAAATTTTAAAAAAAGGAACCGCAAACGCCGCAAGTTCGTTATATTTGTCACAAGCAACAAAGATTTCCTCTATACCCCATAACCCCTCATAATCCACTATTCCGCCGCTTCCAAGCGGCTTTTTTTTGTGCGCGGCAAGCGCCATCGCAGGAGCGAACCGCGCCCGCAAAATGCACACAAAACAGCACAACATGTAATGGTTTGCATACAAATTTGACGGCAAGACACATTGCGCGATAATTCGGATGTGATCCCGATCACAAAAAGTCACGGTTTTTCGGGACTTTTGAGCGCTTCAATATCTTTATTCTGTCAACTCTTTTGGTATGGTTTTTGAATAAATGGGATTCAAATGTCTGTTCTGGCATGGGGGAAACAATGGCCTTTAACAGCACGCCGAAAATACTGGTCGCGGATGACGATGCGCTGTACCGCATGATATTCGAGGAGGCGCTCGACAAACTGGGCTGCGCGTACAAAATCGTGGACGGCGGCAGCCAGGCGATCATGGAGCTTATCGCCGCGCCCAATGCGTTTTCGTGCGTGGTGCTCGATGTTTTCATGGACCGGCTGGATGGTATCGAGACAGGCCACATCATCCGCCGGTTGAACCAGGATGTTCCCATCATCATGATTACCGGAGATCACAGGCAGGAAACCGAGGACAAGGCGCGCTGCGTGGGCATCAACGATTTTCTGCGCAAGCCATTCACGCACGAGCAGATCATGGAATCGGTATCGCGCGCCCTGCGCGCCATGCCCGCGCTGGGCCTGGCTGCGGGCGCGTAACACAACACATGGACGGGTCCGGTGGAGCCTCGAAAGATGCTCCGCCTAAAGAAGGCGGCAGTGCAGACGCACTGCCGCCTTTGTTTTTGGTGCGCGGGCGGCTTTTGCCCCTGCGCCGGATGGGCGGCGTGATTGCGGGGCCATGCGAAAAAAAACAGGGGGCTTCCCGAATCCGGGAAGCCCCCGCCAGTGAAAAGGAGGAAATGAGGATATGAAAACCGCAAAGGCGGCAGAAGGGATCACACGGGGATCTCGGTGTCTCCTTCGAGCGCGATGGGTTCGCCGCCCTTTACCTGTGCGGGTTTCATGTTCACGAATGCGCGCAGGAAGAACGCGGCCAGGGGAAACGCGCCCAGCACGATGATCATGAGATCCGGGACCATGCGGATCTGGCCGATGAACTGCACGATGGGGCGGTCGAAGAACGCGGAGCTTTTGGCGTACCACATGCCGTGCGCATACGAGGCCGCAGTCTGCATCACGCCCACGGGCAGGAGTGTGAACAGGAACATCACGAACAGGCCGCCGTTGAGTCCCACGAAGGCGAGTTTGAGCAGGCCGTCGTTCCAGCGGTCCTCGCGCACCAGGCCGCGCCAGGTGAACAGGCACAGGGCGATGGAGAGCATGCCGTAGGTTCCGAACAACGCCGTGTGCCCGTGGTTGCTGGTGAGGTATGTGGCGTGTTCGTAGTAGTTGATCACGGGCAGGTTGATGAGGAACCCGAACACGCCCGCGCCCAGGAAGTTCCAGAACGAGCTGGCCACCAGGAACATGAGGGGCCAGCGGTAGGGGAAGTTCACGCCCGCGTCATTGATGTGCTTGTACTCCATCCAGCCGCGCACCACGAGCAGAATCATGGGGATTGGTTCGAGGGACGAGAATGTGGCGCCGAGCGCGATCCAGATGTCCGGGCCGCCGAACCAGAAGTAGTGGTGAGCGGTGCCTACGATGCCGCTGGAGAAGGACAAGATGGCGGTGAGGTATGCGGCGCGCAGAGCGGATTCCTTGGAGACCAGGCCCACGGCCGTGAGCAGCAGGGCCAGGGACGCGGCGGCGAAGAACTCGAAGATGCCCTCGACCCAGATGTGGACCACGAACCAGCGCCAGTAGTCGGCCACGGTGATGTGCGAATGCTGGTTGTAGAAGAGGCCGAAGCCGAAGAACAGGACCACGGCGATGGCCGAGAGCACATAGAACAGGGTGAGGCCGCCGGCGCGCTCCTCGGGCCGCGCCAGCCGGGGCGCCAGAGCGCGGTATGCGATGCCCAGCCAGATGATCAGCCCGGCGAACAGCAGAATCTGCCACAGGCGGCCCAGCTCCAGATATTCCCAGCCCTGGTGGCCGAGCCAGAACCATGTCTTTTCCGAAAGAAAGCCCTTGATGCCCAGGACTTCGCCGAACAGGCTGCCGAGCGCCACGACGAGCACGGCGCCGAACAGGATGTCAACCAGCACGCCCTGGCCCTTTGGCTCGCGCCCGCCAATGAGCGGCCCGAGGTACAGGGCGCTGCCCACCCACGAGACCGCGATCCAGAAGATGCCGAGCTGCAGGTGCCAGCTCTTGACCCAACTGAACGGAATGAAGTCCGCGATGGCCTGCATGTAGAAGGCGCCCGGATGCACGGTGTAGTGCGCCAGAAGGCCGCCCATGAAGATCTGGAGAATGAACAGAAGAATGACGATCAGCAGATATTTGGCGGCCTTGCGCTGGCTCACGGACACGGGCGCGGCCGCGATCTTGCGCGCCAGCTCCACGAGGTTCATGTCGCCGTAGAAGAATCTGTAGCGGTGCACCACATAGATGATGAAGCCCAGAACGCCGAGCAGGGAGATGAGGCCGAACAGGCTCCAGATGACCGCGTTCTGCGGCAGCTCGTTGCCCGCGAGCCGGTCCGGGGGCCAGTTGTTTGTGTAGGTGAAGTTCTTGTCCGGGCGGTTGGTGCCCGCGACCCAGGCGGTCCAGAAGAAGAAATCGCCGATGGCGTCCCGCTCCTGCTCCGTGGGCACGGCGCCGGGCAGGTACCCGTGGTGCGTGTCCCCGTCTCGGAAGGTGTCCTGCCAGAACTTTTTAATCTCGCTCACGGCGAACGCCTGCGCCGGGGACAGGGACAGGGTTCCGGTCTGCGGATCGTAGGTATTGGTTTTGATGTCGTGAAGCGCCAGGGCGTCTACCGCGCCGCGTTCCGCGGTGTCGAGTTCCGCATAATCCTTGCCGAACCGGTCTTTGGCGTAGTAATCGCGCAGGCGCAGCGCCATGATGTGCAGGGACTCGGCCGAGAAATCGTGGCCGCGCAGCGAGCCGTGGCCCCACACGCTGCCGTGGTCCATAAGCCCGTAGCGCTGGTACACCTGCTGGCCCTTCATGATGGACGCGGCGCTCATGAGTTGCCCGCCATCGGCCACCACGGCTTCGGGATACGGGGGCACCTTGTCCAGAGCGTAACGGCCGCCGATGAGCAGCACGGCCATGGCAGCGACGAAGCTGATGACCGCGCCCCATTTCAATGTTTTCGAGACCATGTCAACCTCCTTGCCAGATTGTTTTGCGGCGTCTGGGCGCGCGCGGCGCGAACGCCGGAAAATATATGGCGAAGCCGCAGCAGGGTGCGGCAGGAGCGGGGGGCAGTGACTTGTCCACGGGCGCGCGGCGCGCGCAAGCGGACAACGGGTCCGGCGGGTTCGGATGTGAGGTATTGTTTGACTGGGATTTTACCGCAAAATCAAAAAGAATGCACCCGGAGCGAAAATCCGGGCGCGCGGAATCATGCCTGGCGGTGTGGCGCAGGGGATTCATGGAGGAGCGGGGGGTCAGAACCATTCCTCGGCGAGTACGCCGCCGCGCACGCTCACGGTCACGGCCTTGAGGGGGGCTTTGCGCTTGCTGGCGTCGAGCGCGGCGCGCGCCATGTTCAGAAGCCCCATGCAGCAGGGAACTTCCATGATGGCCACGGTCAGAGTGTTGATCTCCGCGTCCTCGAACAGCCCCTTGATTTTCTCCACATAAATGTCCTGGCCCTGGTCCAGCTTGGGGCATGCGATGGCCAGGCTTTTGCCCTGGAGGAAATCCTTGTGGAAGTCGCCCGCGGCGTAGGCCACGCAGTCCGCGCTCAAGAGCACGTCCGCGCCTTTGAAATACGGGGCCGCCGGGGACACCAGATGAAGCTGGACGGGCCACTGGCGCAGTTGCGACGCGCGCGCGCCC
>JAGUYV010000446.1 GCA_020061125.1 bacterium
GGACTCGCAGTCCCTCATCGGTTTTGTGGAGGCGGATTTCGATTTCGCGCCTGTACAGGCGGACATCAACCGGCGCGGGGCGCAGACCCTGGCCGCGGGCGCGGTAACGGTTCTGGCAGTGACCGCGATCATCGCGGCGTTCATGTGGTTCGCCGTGGGCCGGCCTCTCGGCGCCCTGGTCAAGAACATGAAACGCATCGCCGCAGGCCGCCACAACCTGCAACTGGCCGTGCACTCCAACGACGAAATCGGCGAGGTTGCCAGAACCTTCAACACCATGGCCGCGCGCCTCGACGAAAAAGAGGATTCTCTCAAGAAAACGCGGGATTACCTGCTGGGCATCGTGGAGAATTCGTCGGACATCATCATCACCGTGGGGCCGTACGAGCGCATCGAGACATTCAACCGCGGCGCCGAGCGCATCCTGGGCTACAGCCGCCGCGAGGCCGTGGGCCGCGACTGGAAAACCCTGTTTCTGAACGAGGACGAGTTGCGCGCATTCTCCGCCGAAGCCGATTCCCAGCCGCGCGTCGAAGGATTCGAAGCCGCTCTGCGGCACAAATCCGGCGAAAGCGTGACTGTGCTGCTCACGGAATCGCGCCTGTGGGGAAACGGCGGCAAAACCATCGGCAAGATTCTTATAGCCGTGGACATCACCAAATACAAGGAAGTGCAGAAGCAGCTCATACAGCACGAGCGCCTGGCCGCCCTGGGCACGGCCGTGGCCAAGATACACCACAGCTCCAAGAACATTCTCAACGCGTTCAAGGGCGGCTCGTATATGGTGAACACCGCTCTGAAAAAAGGAGACGGCGCACTGCTCAAGGAAGGCTGGGAAATCATCGAGAGCGCCATCGCGCGCATTTCATCAGTCACGCAGGACATGCTGGACTTCTCGCGCGCGGGCGGTCTCAATATCCAGCCCGGCGCCCTGGCCCCGCTGGCCCAGGAAGTGATCTGGAGCGTCAAGGGCGCGGCCCGCGAACACAATGTCACCATCGTCAGCCAGTTCCCGGACTCGATCCCGGCCGTGGCGTTCGACCATAAAGTCATTCACACAGCGCTGATGAATCTCATCGCAAACGCCATGGACGCGTGCCGGTTCAAGGACTACCCGCCTGGACACGGAGGCGAGATTGTGGTGCGCCTGCGCGAGTCCGCCGACCGGCGCTTCGTGCGCCTCGAAGTGCAGGACAACGGAGGCGGCGTCGAGACAAAAGATCTGGAGCGCATTTTCACGCCGTTCTTTTCGACCAAGTATTCCGAGGGAAACGGGCTTGGCCTTCCCATCACGCTCAAGGCCGCGCGCGACCACGGAGGCGACCTCGAAGTCCAATCCATCGAGGGCCAGGGGTCCACATTCACCCTCTCGCTGCCCGTTTGCAACGGCGCGCGCGCGGAATCAAAACATTCACCCGGCCGCACCGCCGGGTCAGCTTTATAAACCCTATCAAGGAGTGACAGCCATGCAGAAAAAAGTGCTCATCGTGGACGACGACATCGCCAACATCAAGTATCTCTCCACCGTGCTGCGTGAGAACGGCTTCGAACCCATTGACGCGCAGGACGGCGTCGAGGGCCTGCAAAAGGCCGAGGCCGAAAACCCGGATGTCATCGTGCTCGATGTGATGATGCCCCGCAAAACCGGGTTCGGCATGTTCAAGTCCCTCAAGAAGAACGAGTCCTTGAGCGGCATCCCCGTTATCATGCTCACCTCGATCCAGAAGATCATCGAGGACGGGCGCAGCGGCGCGGGCGACGACCCCACCTTCGAGGAAGTCAAGGACCACTTCCTGGACAAGATGGAAAAGGTCGTGGATCATCACCGCGGAAAATCGGATTCGGACAAGGATCGCCCCGAGGTGTTCATGGACAAACCCATCGATCCCGACGAGTTCATCAAGGCCGTAAGCGGCCTGGCGGGCGTGGCCTGAACCGCCCCGCCAAACGGTTTCGCACCGCGCCATTCAATTCATCAAGGAGGCATTCGCCATGCCTGTGACAGTACGCGTGCCAACGGCCCTGCGCAAGTTCACCGGAAACAAAGAGCTTGTCGAGGCGCAGGGCGCAAACATCAAAGAACTGATTGACAACCTCGAAGCCGGATACCCGGGCATGAGAGCACGGTTGTGCGACGACGGCGGCAACCTGCGGCGCTTCATCAATATTTTCGTGGACGGCGAGGACATCCGCTTTCTGAACGGGCCGGACACCGAACTGGCCGAGGGCCGCGAGGTTTCCATCGTGCCGTCCATCGCCGGAGGATGACATGGACACAGCCGCAGCCCTTTTCGGGGGCTTCACCGAAGAGCAAATCCGGCGCTACGGGCGCCACATCATCCTGCCCGAGATCGGGGGCCAGGGGCAGCGCAGGCTGCTCGATTCCCGCGTGCTGCTGATCGGCGCCGGGGGCCTGGGCTCGCCCAACGCCCTGTACCTGGGCGCCGCGGGAATCGGTACCATCGGGATCGTGGACGATGATGTGGTGGAATCCAGCAACCTGCAGCGGCAGGTGGCTCACACCACCGCGGACATCGGCCGCTCCAAAGTCGAGTCCGCGGCCGAGGCCATCCGCGCCATAAACCCGGATGTAAATGTGATCACTTACAAGACCCGCATCACCTCGGCGAACGCACTGGACATCATCCGGGATTACGACCTTGTGGTGGACGGATGCGACAGCTTCGCCACGCGCTACCTTGTGAACGATGCGTGCGTAATGCTCGGCAGGACGGACATTTACGGCAGCATCTTCAGGTTCGAGGGCCAGGTGAGCGTGTTCGCGCCGCGCCAGGGGCCGTGCTACCGGTGCCTGTTCCCGCAGCCGCCACCGGCGGGCATGGTGCCAACATGCCAGGAGGCGGGCGTGCTCGGCATCCTGCCCGGCATCGTGGGCCTCATGCAGGCCAATGAAGCCGTTAAGCACCTGCTGGGCATCGGCCGCACGCTCGCGGGCCGCCTGCTGCTGTTCGACGCGCTCGACATGAGCTTCCGCACCATGACCGTGCGCCGCGACCCGCAGTGCCCCGTGTGCGGCGACAACCCCGAAATTACCGAACTGATAGATTACGAGGAGTTTTGCGATGTCCATTTCTGATCCCTCCGGCCGCACCACATGCGAACTCGCCGGACTCACAGCTTGCGAACGCATCCGCGCGCACCTGGGCATGAAGCACGGCGCCGTGGGCGTGCGTTTCATTTTCGACGAACAGGAACTCGAGACCCAGGCTCTGCCCGCTCGCCCGGACAAGCCCTCGTGGTACTGCCAGATGGTGCTGCAGGCGGCTGGCGGCAAACAGTTCACGGCGCGCATGCAGGACATGTCGTGCCCCAATTCCGAGCTGTCCCTTGGCTTCCGCAAACCCAGGTTCGTGAACATCAAGACCGGTTTCGACAAAGAGACGCAGGCCGTGGTCATCGGCCCTCTGGAAAACGCGGATGTGATTCTGCTTGTGCTCAACAACCGCCAGGCCATGACCATGTCCATCCTCATGGGCGGCATCTCCGCGGAGTTCCGCGGCGAGGTGGCCGTGTGCGGCGAGG
The DNA here is from genome assembly GCA_020061125.1 of bacterium. GTDB lineage: Bacteria > UBP15 > UBA6099 > UBA6099 > DSWB01 > DSWB01. The sequence continues at coordinate 3,544 of JAGUYV010000446.1, forward strand.
CCACGGCCCAGGTGTACCACGAGGGCCTGCCCAACTTGAGCTTTCTGTGCAACGGCGCGCGCATGTTCGGCGGATACAAGGACAGCGAAGTCGTTCTGGGCCTGCCGCCCATCGCCGCGGAAAAGGTGGCCGAGCGCATCATGGCCCTGCAAAAAGCCGGAGGCGCGCTGTGCGGCTGCGTGGTCTCGGACCTGCCACGGGAGATCGTCGAGAACTTCAAAACCATAGGGTTCGAGAAAGGCTCGGATTACTTCTTCGGCAAGCTCTGCGGCTGGAGCGTGCGCATCTATCTGGACAAGGACGACACCGGGCGCATCAAGAACATTACGCTGTATGTGCTCGAAAAAGCTCCTCTGGACGGAGTCCTGATCAAGCCGCCGTTCTCGACCCGCGAGCGCGAGGGCTGGGTGGACATCGTGGCAACCTTCGACACGCAGAGCATCGGCGCGGACCTCTACTCCGGCGGCGACAAGCTGCGCAACACCTTCACCGAACTCATCTGCAATTACATCATCCGCACACAGGAAGGCGCATCCCAAAAGTGAACAACCGTTACCGTGACCACATTATCATCAACGCGCTCATGCGCGGGGGCATCCTGCCGCCCGGAGTCAAAGAGGAACTTTTCGATCAATGGGGAGAGGTTGGCTACGCCCTGTGCCACGATTGCCTCGAGGGGCGCTCGTCGCTTTGCGGGAGGCCGCCCGTGAAAAAGCACCTTGAGCGCGTGGCCGCATTCTACGGCGGCGACGCAGCCGAGCACACATTCGGGTGCCGCACCGCCAAGTTCGCGGTCATGCGCGCCGTGCGCGAATGGCTCGACGCAAACCCCGAGCGCACGGATACCATCGTCGTGGACGCCAACAGCCACTACAGCACCAACATCGCCGCGGAACTCAACAGCCTGCGCGTGGCCGAAGTGCCGCACAACGGGTATCCCACATACTCCATGTGCGCCGCAGGTTACGAGGAAAAAATCCTGGAGATCAAGCGCGAGACCGGGCGCCTGCCCGCCCTGGCCGTGGCCACGCACGCGGACCCCTATTACGGCAACCTGGCGCCCGTGGAGGACATCGGCCGCATCTGCCGCGAACTCGATGTGCCCTTTCTGGTGAACGCGGCCTACACCGGCGGCGTCATCCCCATTGACATGCGCGCCATGAACGCGGATTTCTTGAGCGTGTCCGCGCACAAGTCCATGGCGTCTCTGGCCCCGCTCGGATATGTGATCACGACCCACGAGTGGAGCGGCCGCGTGTTCGCAACCTCGGCGCAGCGCACCCAGTGGAGCGGCCGCGTGTTCGGCAAAAAGATCCCCAACATATTCGGCTGCAGCATCGGAGGCATTCCGGCCATCTCCGGCATGCTGTCCATGGACCATGTGGAAGAGCGCGTGAAGCAGTGGGATCGGGACATCGAATCCATCAACGCATTCGCGCGCGCCATGGAGGATATCCCGGACATCATGCTCCTGGGCCAGCGCCCGCACCGCCATCACCTGCTGCACTTCGAGACTCCGGGCCTGTGGGAAGCGCTCAAGCAGCAGGGCAAAAATGGGTTCTATCTCTCGGAGTTCATGATCAAAAACGGCGTTGTGGGACTGCACCGGGGCATGAGCAAGCACATCAAATTCAGCGTATACGGACTTTCGCAAGGCGAGCGGGACACGGTGCTGAACCTGTTCCGAGAAATCGCCGGAGCGAAGGTTCCGGCGGGAAAGGAATGATCGCAATGACGCAGGAAAGCAAAACATGGACCGCGGACCGCGTGGTGGAACTCAAGAACGAGGTCTGTCCGTTCACATTCATAAAATCCAAGCTGGCCATAGAGGACATGGCGCCGGGCCAGGTGCTGCAAGTCGTGGTGAGCCACGCGCCCGCCGCGGAAAATGTGCCGCGCAGTTTCGAAAACGAGGGGCACGCCGTTCTGGGCGTGGACCAGACCGGCGAGCACGAGTGGACCATCACCGTCCGCAAAAAAGATTGAAGGATATCCAGATCATGAAGGACAAACTGACCGGACTTGTATGCAAGGAATGCGGGGCGCAGTCCCCTATTGCGCCGCGGCACTATTGCGAAGAATGCTTCGGCCCGCTCGAAGTGGAATACAACTACGAGCGCATCAGGGAAGTCATGACGCGCGAGCACATCGAATACGGCCCCCTGTCCCTGTGGCGCTACCGGGATCTGCTGCCCGTGGAAACGGATCAGCCGGACAATATCGTTTCGTTGCAGGAGGGATTCACGCCTTTGATCCGCGCAAGCCGCCTGGGGCGCGAACTGGGGCTGAAAAATCTGTTCGTGAAGAATGACGCGGTCAATCCGACCTATTCGTTCAAGGATCGCGTGGTGGCCGTGGCCGTGAACCGCGCGCTGGAGTTCGGGTTCAAACATATCGCGTGCCCGAGCACGGGCAACCTGGCGTGCGCCGTGGCCGCGTACGGAAGCGTGGCCGGCATGAAGACGCTCGTGTTCATGCCCGCGGATCTGGAGCAGGGCAAAATCGTGGGCGCGGGCATTTATCAGCCGTTCCTGGTGCGCGTGAACGGCAGCTACGACGATGTGAACCGCCTGTGCAGCGAGATCGCGGAAACCATGAACTGGGCGTTCGTAAACATCAACATACGGCCCTATTATTCGGAGGGTTCGAAAACGCTGGGCTTTGAAATCGCCGAGCAACTGGGCTGGCGCGCGCCGGACCACATCGTCGCTCCCATGGCCTCCGGATCGCTGCTCACCAAAATTTACAAGGGGCTGCGCGAGTTCATGCAGATAGGCCTGATCCCGGAAGCGCGCGTGCGCATGTCCGGCGCCCAGGGGCAGGGTTGCGCGCCCATCGTGACTGCGGTCCAGGAGAATTCGGACATCATCCGCCCCGTGAAGCCGGACACCATCGCCAAGTCCCTGGCCATCGGCAACCCCGCGGACGGGTATTACGCCTGGAAAATCATCAAACAGACCGGCGGGTGCGCCGAAGCGGTGAGCAATGGGGAAATCATCGAGGGCATCCGCCTGCTGGCGCGCACCGAGGGCATTTTCACCGAGACCGCGGGCGGAGTGACTATCGCCGCGCTTGCAAGGCTCGCGTCTTCAGGCGCCATCGCTCCGGATGAACTCACCGTGGCCTGCGTCACCGGCAACGGACTCAAAACCCAGGAAGCCGTCACCGGCAGCATCGAGATGTGCGACCCCATCGAACCGGACATAGAGGCTTTTGACGAAGCCTACATCGAGGATTGGATGATCCGCTCCGCAACCGGCCTGTGCCCAACCAAAAACGGAACCGAAGTCCTGGCCCGCTGGACCTGATTCGCACGCGCCGCAATCCGTCATCATCGAGCAAATTGTTCTAATGCAACTCATGTATATTAAATTCCGCATGCGTTTATGAAGAGACCGCAGCGGAATTTTACAATTTATTTTGTCATACATATTGATAAATTCGATAATTCCAATATAGTAAAATAATCTACTTGAATACTCGAACTTTCAGATGCAAGATAGCAATTTGATTGATGATGAATGGCCGCACCTTGACATAATACATATATAATTCAAAAAAATCAATATAAAGCTACATTATTTGGCTTTTGCAATCTATGTCCCATTTGGGATTTTCATAAAATTGACATGGGAAAGGGGAAATCCATGAAATTCGCATCAAGAGCAGTATTATGGTTATTATCGTTTTTATTATTAATTAGCCCTATTGTAAAGGCCTCATCAAGCGGAATCTCCATGACTCCAGATCAAGCCATTGAAAAGCTCAAGCAAGGCAATGATCGGTTCGTGGCTGAAAAGAACGCCCACCCGAATCTGACCATGGGGCGCAGAGAGAGTACAGCCCAAAACGGACAGCAGCCGTTCGCCACCATACTGGGCTGCTCGGACTCCCGGGCGCCCGTGGAGGCGATTTTCGATCAGGGAGTGGGAGATCTGTTCATCATCCGCGTTGCGGGAAATGTGAGCGACACGGACGAAATCGGGTCCATCGAATATGGAGCCGGACATCTGGGCACGCCAGTTATTGTCGTGCTGGGACACACGCAATGCGGGGCGGTGACTGCTGTTGTCACCGGAGCAGAGGTTCATGGAAGCATTCCCAGGCTGGTGGATAACATCGGGCCTGCCGCGGAAGCAGCGCGGCTAAAGCATCCGGAACTCAACGGCAACGATCTGGTGCCGGCTGCGGTTCAGGAAAATGTATGGCAGTCCATTGACGACCTTTTCAAGGCCAGTGAAGAGATTCGCGGCCTTGTGAGCGAGGGCAAAGTCAAGGTTGTGGGAGCAATCTATGAATTGCATTCCGGCAAAGTGCAGTGGATAGGGGAACACCCCGGGCAGAGCCGTCTGCTTGCCTATGAGGGCGGCGCCAGAAGCCATGGAGATGGCGCACACGGCGCCGGGCAGGACCACGCCTCGGGAACTTCCGGGCACGATTCAGCTTCAGCCGCCGGATCCCATGATCAAGCCGAATCCCACGAACAGGAAGCAACCGGCGGCAAGGGCATGTCCCTGGGCAAAATCGCAGGAATCGTCGCACTCTTCTGCCTGGCCATCGGTGTCGCGGGATTCCTCATTTATTACTCCACCCGGCACGCCAACATCAAGGTCCGCGTATACGCAAGCACGGGATTCCTTGTGATGACCATGGTTGTCTTGTCCGCATTTGTCTTCGTGCTCCTGACGCGCATGGGGAACGAGTTGGAAATCATCGCAACAGACGATTTGCCGATCCTCAACAGCCTTGCCGATTCCGAGGCCACAATGCTGGAAATGGCCATCAGCATGGAACGGTTCATCCGCAGCGGGGATGAAGCCGAATTCCTGGCGTTCACGAACAACGGCAAGATCGTGGAAGAGGAACTGGCGGGCGCCATAGCAACGGCACAAGATGCGGCGAAAAAGACCCAGGGCGCGGAGAAGGCGACCTATGAGGACATCATTTCCAGGATCGAAAAGCTCGAAACAGAATTCAAGGATTTCGAAAGCACAGGCGCCGCATTGGACGAGGCTTTGAAGCGGAACGACACGGCCGGAGCCGAGGTGATTGAAGAAAAAATTGGGGAAGAAGAGCGTCAGATGCGGGCCGAGTTTAAGGAAGTGCTCAACGAGTTGCAGCACGAGACCCAGGCGCAGACGGAAAAGAGCCACGACATGGCCATCGAGATCGAGGCTTTGAGCATGTCCATCACGATTTTCGCAACCATTCTGGCCATGCTGTTCGCTTTCCTGACCATACGCGCCATCATCGCCGCTCTCAACGAAATCACCACCACGCTCGGCGACGCCATATCGCAGATCGCGTCCGCGTCCACGCAGGTTTCTTCTTCTGGCCAGGTTCTGGCCGAGGGCGCGAGCGAGCAGGCTTCCTCTCTGGAAGAAACCACTTCCTCGCTCGAAGAAATGGCGTCCATGATACGGCAGAATTCGGAGAACGCGCAGCAGGCCGACTCGCTGGCAAAACAGGCCAGGGATGAAGCCATGAGCGGCAATGCGGAGACCCGGAGCATGAACGAAGCCATGCGCAAAATCAGCGAGTCCTCCCAGGAGACGCAGAAGATCATCAAGACGATTGACGAAATTGCGTTTCAGACGAACCTGCTCGCTTTGAACGCCGCAGTGGAAGCGGCGCGCGCGGGAGAAGCGGGCAAGGGATTCGCCGTTGTTGCCGAAGAGGTCCGCAATCTCGCGCAGCGCGCCGGAGAAGCGGCGCGCAGCACCACCGAACTCATCGAAGGCTCCGCGGCCAACACCGTTCAAGGCGCCGAGATCGCAAAAAACATGGCGCGGACTCTTGAAAACATTGTGGCCGGATCCAACAAAGTCACCGATCTGATTTCTGAAATCGCCGCCGCTTCCAGGGAGCAGTCCCAGGGCATTGATCAGATCAATATCGCCATGGGGCAGATGGACGCCGTCACACAATCCACGGCGTCCAGCGCCGAGGAATCCGCGTCCGCGGCCGAGGAGCTCAACAGCCAGGTGGAAGCCGTTCAGGACATGGTCATCAAGCTCATTGCATTGACCGGCGCGTCGGCCGCATCCGCCAACCGGTCTTTGACAGCGGAAAACAAGCATGCGGTTGTTCATTCTTCGGGATCATTGACGCGTGGCAACGGATCGGCGGCTCACGGCAACGGCAGCCGCGCCCATCAGAGCATGCGTTCAACGGCAAAACGGGATTTGTACATTCCCGTGCACACCGCCGATTTCAAGGAAGACGGCGATTTCAAGGAATTTTAGCAGATGCCATAAAGCAATAGCGGCGCATCACCGCCAATTTTTAAGAATACACCGGGGATCGGCGATCTCGGACCGCCGATCCCCGCTTTCATTTCTGGAATAGTTGCATATATAAGACAATCCTGTTGAGACATTTTGCTGATTTCAACTTTATGCGGATAGATGCGAAGCGTTTGCTTTGTCCTGAAAATTTTTTCGGCAAAGGTTGCGCAGTTCGGCAGGCATTCCGAGCGGCGTGACTGGAACGCCCTGGACCCGCCATATATAATTAGAGGCGTCATGAGGCACATACGGACCTTGATCTGGCTTCTCATCACACTGGCGGGCGCGGGGCGAGCGCCGTGTTTCGCCCTGCCCGCGGAGACTCGCGCCATGATTCCCTACAGCGGACAACACGCCATCAAGCAGCACAATTTTGAAAAAGGGTTCCGCGGCGGAACGGTTAAAAACCTCACTTACACCGAGGATGGGTTGATGCCGCTCGCCGGGTCTCCGGTCGCGGGGCTTGCGGGCGAGTTCCTTTCGGACGAGATCTTCCTGCTCTTCGAGGCGCGGCAGCTCGTGCTCACCTGGAACGCAACCACGCCGCCGGGCGTGTGGCTGCACATTCAGTTCCGCGTGCGCGGTCAGGGCGAAGACTGGTCTTCGTGGTACGACATGTCCGAGTGGCGCAGGCCGGACCAGGGCGCGCGCAACACCAAGGACGAAGACTACGGAAAGCTCAAGGTGGACATCCTGGACGCGGATCGCGATTTTGCTTATGCGCAATACCGCGTGAGGTTTTACACCCACGCGCCGGGCGCCGCGGCCGTTCTGCGCATGGTGACCCTTTGCTACTCGCGCGAGATGGAAGACGAAGAGCGGCGCATCCCCGTGACCGCGCCCGCGGCGGGCAAGGGCGTGCTCCTGCCGGTGCCGTGGATCTCGCAGTTGCGCATCGAGGACATCGAGGACGAGGCCATGATCGAGGCCGGCGTGTGCGCCCCCACTTCCATGACCATGGTCATGCAATATCACGGCAGTCCCGTGCGCGTGCGCCAGGTGGCGGCCCACGCGTTCGATCCCGTGTCAAAGCTGTACGGCAACTGGGCCTACCTCGCGGCCACAGCAGGAGACCACGGCCTGCGCGCCTGGGTGCAGCGGTTCAACAACTGGGACGATGTGCGCCATCTCGTGGAACAGGGAACGCCGGTCATCATCAGCATCGCCTATCCCAAGGGCACTTTCAGGGACGATCCCGACAAAACATCCGACGGCCATCTGCTCGTGGTGCGCGGATTCACTGCGGGCGGCAATGTGATTGTGAACGATCCCGGCACCGCATTCCCGGAAAAAGGCAAGGCCGTGGAATACCGCTGGGAGGAAATGGGCGTTGCGTTCTTCGGCCATGGCGGCGTGGGCATTGTGGTTGAAAAATGATTCCTTATTCACGCTTTTCGCGCAGCTTTTGATTTATCAGCATTCTCGCGCATCCCATTTTTCGCATTTCAAGCCTTTATGACAAATTGACACACATTTTCAATTTTGTGTCAAAAAATACACGGTTTTGTGTTTGGCTTGACACATAATTTATATTTGATCAGATCATAATATTTGGGGTTTGAACATGGTGCGGGAGTGTAACCCGGAGCGGACATTGCGCCGGATCTTGTCGTGACGCCGCGAAACAGCCACAATATGTTGTGTGCAGTGATCATGGGCCGGAAACCGCGAAGGAGTGTCCCCGATCACGAGACACGGGATTTGCATGATTTTTATTATATCCGCGTTAATTCTATAATTTTTCAATTTTTAGTTCAAAAATTTTGATCTGGTATGGAAGTTGATATAGATCATCAGCGTTTGGTTATGTATTGTTCGCGTTGAGGAGACGACATGGAGTTCCGGAAAATTCATTTTGTGGGCATAGGCGGAATCGGGATGAGCGGCATCGCCCGCATCCTGATTGAAAAAGGGTACCAGGTCTCGGGATCGGACATCGCCGACACGGCCATGGTCAAGGAACTGCGGTCCCTTGGAGCGAAAATCAAGGTCGGGCACGCGGCCGCCAATCTGAACGGCTCGGAAGTCGCAGTGGTGTCGTCGGCCATTTCCATCAGCAACCCGGAAGTCAAATGCGCGATCCGCCGCGGAGTTCCCATCCTGCACCGCTCGGAAATGCTCGCGCACCTCATGAACGAGAAAAAAGGCATCGCCATCGCCGGAACCCACGGCAAAACCACCACAACCTCCATGGTCTCCCTGCTTCTGGAGCGCGCGGATCTGGATCCCACGCTGGTGATCGGCGGCGTGGTGGACCAGTTCAAAAGCAACGCCAAAACCGGTCGCGGCGAGTATCTGGTGGCCGAGGCCGACGAAAGCGACGGCTCCCTGGTGCGGCTCAACCCGTACATCTCCGTGGTCACCAACATTGAAGCCGACCACATGGACTACTACACCGATGTCAACGACATCCGCAAAACCTTCGCCAAGTTCCTGCAGAAAACCCACCCGGACGGCCTGGCCGTGCTGTGCACGGACGACCACAATGTCAAGCAGGTGTCCGAGCAGTACCACGGCCGCAAGCGCACTTACGGGTTGGTCAACGGCGCGGAACTCAAGGCGTTCGATGTGAAATTTTCAGAGCTTGGCTCCGACTTCCTGGTGGTGAACCGGGGTCTGGAGCTTGGCCGGTTCCAGTTGCGCGTTCCGGGCATGCACAATGTATACAACGCCCTGGCCGCTATCGCCATCGGCCTGGAACTGAACATAGACAGCGCCACAATACAGGCCGCGTTCAATGAATTCAAGGGCGCCAAGCGCCGGTTCCAGATCATCAGCAGTTCCGAGTCCATGACCGTGGTGGACGATTATGCGCACCACCCGACCGAGATCATGGCCACCTTGAGTGCGGCGCGCAAGGTGCGCGGCAACGGACGCATCATCTCCGTGTTCCAGCCGCACCGCTACACCCGCACCAAGTATTTCTATGACCTGTACGGCCGCAGCTTCTTCAATTCCGACCATGTGATTGTGACCGATGTGTATGCGGCCGGCGAGAAGCCGCTGCCGCGCGTGAACGGTGAACTCATCGCCGAGTCCCTGCGCAAATACGGGCATCCCGAAGTCAAGTACATCCCGGACATCAGCGATGTGCCCGCGTACATCGGCCACATCGCCCGGGAAAACGATTTCGTGATCACCCTGGGCGCCGGAGATGTCTGGAAGGTGGCGCAGGCCGTGTCCAGCCGCGTCATGTCCGCCTGATGCTTTAGATCCGGAAACTGCTGTTCGTTTTCGGTTCCTCCATTTTTTATCCCCCGTGAATCCTCGCTATTTATAGCGAGGTTTTTTTATTCCGGATTCGTCAATAGAAGCGAAAGATTTGACGAATCCTGCAATCGCAAGAAGGCACGATTCGCTGCGTTATCGGCGCATTTTTTTGTTCATGAACCGCAGTTCTATTCGCTGCAAAAATGCGCCTGCTGCCTTGCGCCTCATGCCTTCTTGCGATTGCCGCCCAAATTCCAACGGCGAATTTGGGGTTGTTGCGCGCGGGTGCGGATTTCCGCCCGCGTGTCTATAGACAACATTTCCCGGTCCTGTGTATAATGAACAGTCAGCCGCGCAGGCGGTTGTTTACTGATGCCCGCGACGCTTCCGCGCAGCAGGATGATACCGGTTCTGGAGGCAACACCATGGCGCGTTTTCGGATCACAATCCTTGCAGTATTGCTGGTCGTTTTAAGCGGGAGCGCGGCGCGCGCCGTGGGCCAGGTGCCCCAGGTGAATTTGATACTGGACGACGGCGTGGTGCTGATTTACAAAGGCGCGGACCATGGGTTCAAGCCCGGCGATTTTCTGGATGTGGTGCGCGGCGGCCAGGTCGTGGGACGGCTGCAGGTGCTTGAGGTGTTCCCCACTTTCACGCGCGCAAAAATAGTGGGACAGGAAAAGACCATAGAGGTGTTTGATATCGTGGCCCCGGCTGCACCCGGCAGCGTGCTCGAAAAAAAGGAAAAACCCGCAGAAGAGAAAAAGGAAAAGAAAGAAGAAAAAAAGGAAGAGAAACCCAAGAAGGAACCCAAAGAAAAGAAGGAAGAAAAGAAGGAAGAGCCTAAGGCCGAGAAAAAAGAAGAGCCGAAAAAGCAGGAGCCGCAAACCGTGGCCGTGGCCGCGCACGACAAGTTCTACACCATCTCCATGGGCTACTTTTTTCTGAATCAGGATTTTGACACCGATGTCGTGGACCAGCCCGGAACGCTGGGCTATGGCGTGGATTACTGGATGCGCCAGGGAGACAGCGGCGCGTACCTGGTGGCGGGTTATTTCGCATCCAACCCCGAGATTAAGATCGCCACCACGGGAGCGCCCGCCACGATCAAAAACAAGTTCTGGAGTTTTTCCTTGAGCTATGTGATGGACAGCGGCGCGCCAGCGGGCAAAGGCAAGAGCGCCATGTATTACGGCGTGGGAGCGGCGTATCGCAGCCTGGAACTGGATTCCGAAGGACTCAACGCACCCCTGTTGACGAGCACGGAACGGGAGGTTAAGGGCACCGATTACCACTTGCTGCTGGGATACCGGTTCGGCAACGACGCGGAACTCAAGGGCCTGTACAGCTTCGATGAAAAATATTACTCCATGTCTCTGGCCTTCAGCCTGAATTGATTCTTGCGGGAACACGCCCCATAAGCATTGCTCCACCGCCCCCGGCGGGAAAGGTTTTGCGCACATGTCCCCTGAAGTGACTCTGGACCGGTTCAGCCTCAAAATCAACGGGCGGCGCGAGTTCATTCTCTGCGGCGCCATGCACTACTGCCGCCTGCCCGCAAAAGAGCTGTGGCCGCAGCGCCTGGCCCTCATCAAAGAGGCGGGCCTCAACGCCGTGGACATTTATTATCCGTGGAACTATCACACCGAACGGGAAGGCGAGTACGACTTCGAGGGCGCGCGGGATGTGGACTACCTGCACCGGTGCATTGAGGACGCGGGCCTGTATCTCATCGCACGGCCCGGCCCTTACATCTGCGCGGAAATTGACGCGGGCGGTCTGCCCGGCTGGCTCCTGGCCAAAAAGAATGTGACCCTGCGCTGCCGCAACGCGGACGGAAGCCCGCGCTACGATCCCGAATTCGTCAAGTACACGCGCCAGTGGTTCGAGCAAATCGTGCCGCGCATCGCAGCATGCAAAAACCTCATCCTGTTCCAGGTGGAAAACGAATACAACGACCTTCCGTATCTCAAGGGTCCGGCCGGTATCGTGGTGAACGCCGCGCGCAAGATTGACCCCACTCTGCTGAACAAATTCCTCGGCTCCGACATTTTGCGTTTCGTCAACTTCAAAGCCTTGCCGCGCATCACCGGGCGGCAGACCGGCGCGCATGGCGAACCCCTGGAATATTTCCATGACCTGTGCGCCATGGCGCGCGATCTGGGCGTACGCGCGCCCCTGTTCCACAACGACATCCAGAGTTCCTCGGGCCGCGTGACCGAAGTGGATTTCATGTCCATTGACGATTATCCGCTGAACATGTATTCCACGGACTGGCGCGGCAAGCGCAACACCTTCGCCAGCACGGATGTGATCGAGGAAGGCCACGCCGCGTTCCAGCGCGACGAGCCTGTTTTCATCGCCGAGTTCCAGGGCGGTTGGTTCGACTTCTGGGGCGGACCCGGATACGACGCCCTGGACAAGATTTTCACCACGGAATTTTTCGACATTCACGGCAAAACCGCGCTGGCGCAGCGCGCCACGCTTTTGAGCTGGTTCATGTTCGCGGGCGGCACAAGCTGGGGCTATCTGGCCAGCCCGGATGTGTACACGGCGTATTACCCGAATTCCGCGGTCACCGAATGGGGCGCGCGCAGCGAGAAGTGGTACGCCATCCAGTACCTGGCGCGCAAGATTGTCGAACTGTGCCCGGACCTTCTTGAAACCGAGCCGGACCCGCGCGTGCGCTGCGGCAGCCGAGGCGTGGATTACTTTGCGAGAAAGGCCGCATCGGGACGCAGGTTCGTGTTCCTGCGCAATCTCACCACCGAAAAGCAGAAAGCGCGCCTCAACTTTTCAAATGGAAAATTCACGCTCGAACCCATGTCCATGACCATCCTGTCGTTCGGCGCGGACGGCTCTCTGGAACAGACAGTTGAGCCATACGAGAGCGCGCCCTGGGACCGGCTGCCGCGCAAATCCGAGCAGCCGCCCCTGCCGGACCTGGACGCCTGGACCATCGCATGGGGCAGCCCCCAGCTCGCGACCGGTTTCGACGATTCCGGTTGGGCCGAAATTCCCGAGGGCGGCGTCATGGACATGGATTCCCTGGGCCACCATTACGGATATGTCTGGTATCGCGGAGCATATCAGGGCCGCATCCCGCGCCTTCGCATTGACGCACGGCACTGCTTTTCCGTGTTTCTGAACGGCAAACTTGTGGGGTCGCGCGACAATTTCAAGAACCGGCTCGGCGCGGGGCCGGACCTGGCCGAAACTTTCAATGTCACGCTCCCGGCCTCATTCCACAACGACGAAGAAAACATTCTGGTGATCCTGGTCGAGAGCCTTGGGCACCACAAGGATTTCGAGGCGGACGCGCGCAATCCCAGAGGCATCGTGTACCTGGAAGCCTCGGGCGGAACGCGCGTGCGCTGGCGCTGGCGCGGGGGTCTGCTGCCCGGCGAGCGCGGCCTGTGCCCGGTTCTGCAGGCCGAGAGTTTCGACGCCGCCACGAAAAAATCCATTGTCACGCTTCCGCATCAGTGGGAGCCGTTCGAGCAGGGCGTGGGGCTGTACGAAACGGTCTTTGATCTCGGCGGCGCTCTGGACCCGGCAACCGATGCGGTTGGGCTTGTGATCACAGAGGCGTTCAGCAAAGCGAATATATATCTGAACGGCGCGCTCATCGGCCGCTTCTGGCAGGAGATGGGACCCCAGCACAAGTTCTATCTGCCATGGGGCATTCTCAAGCCCGAGGGCGACAACCATCTGGCGCTGGGCGTGTGGAAGCGCTGGATCAAGGGAGGCCTGGGCCGCGTGCGGCTGGAGATGTTCTGACCCGCGCGCCCGGGGAGCCTGCCCATGTTCTGGATACTGCTCATCACGGGACTCGCCCTTGCGGCCGGGGGCGCGTATGTTTACAAAGAAGGCCGGGAACGCACGGACCGCGTGATCATGCGCGAGGACGGCGGCAATCCCTCCCGGCTGTTCCTGCTGTTTTACAAATCCTATTATTTCAAATACAAGAATGACAAAAAGCACCGGGACGGATTTCCGGATAACTACTACGGGTATCTCGTCAGCAGCGGCGTGGCCACGGCCGTTCTCGGCGCGCTGCTCATGGCCATCGCTTTTTATTCGTTTCTGGACAAATGAACCCAAATTCGCCGTTGGAATTTGGGTGAATGCGCGCGGCCGTCACTGGCCGGGCATGGAGAATTTGAGCGTGTCCGCGAACATCACGGCATCCTGCTCTTCGAGGATGCGCGCAATCGGTTCGCGGATGCGGCGCTTCATTTCCGCGTAAGTGCGGGTTTTCTTTTTGGCGAGCATGGCCGCGAACTCCACGCATTTGGGAAGCAGATCCTGCTCGGAAAACACATCCAGAACAAATCCCATGTCCTTGCACTGCTGGCCGGTGAACCGTCCGCCGGTGTAGTAGAACTGATGGAACGAGGCCGGGGGCATCACGGCCTGACAGATGGCGATCATGCCGGGCAGGAGCGGGATGTTGATGTCCACCTCGGGCAGGCACGCCCAGCCGCGATCCTCGCGCATGAACCGGAAATCCATGTGAGCGGCCAGAAAGAAACCCGCGGCGAAGGTGTGCCCGTTCAGCGCGGCCACCGTGGGTTTGGGGAACAGAGTCACGCGTTTGAACAGGTCGTTCACACCGCACAGGTAATCCGCGACTTTGGACGGGGCGCCCATGTTCATCATGATGTGTTCCAGGTCCAGGCCGTTGGAGAAGAACTTGGGATCCGCGCCGGTGACCACGAGCGCGCCCGCGGCGGCATCAGCTTCCACTTGGTCCAGCGCCTGGCGCATTTCTGACAGAAACGCCGGGTTGAACCGGTTTTCCTTTTTATAGTTCATGGTGAGCACGGCCACGCGCTCTTTTTCCCGAATGTCAACGGTCACAAAATCCATGGCAGGTCTCCTTGTGCATCGTGCGCGCCGCAGCTTGCGGCGAATGCCTGATTGTATCGCCGCGCGGCATGGATTTCAAGCCGGATAAGGCCCCATGAAAAGAGCCTGGACCGTTTTCACGGCCCAGGCTCTCTGTTTTCTGTTTATTTGTAATTTCTAAAGGGACAGGCCCGCGTTGTGGCCCGAATGCACGGCGTCGAACGCCAGACCGATTTTCTTGGCGTCGCCCACGGTCACGACCTGAATGCCGCTGTCCGCGAGCGCGTCCCCGAGCGGGTTGTACGGCTTGGAGCCGATGGCAAGGACGATGGTGTCCGCGGGAAGGGTTTTGGCCCCGTCCGCGGTTTCCACTTTCACGCCGTCGTCGAGAATCTCCAGCACCTTGGTTTTTGTGAGCACCTTCACGCCCAGACGCCCGAGGTCCAGGGTCATGGTCCAGCGCGTGGATTTGCCGATGTCCTTGCCCACTTTGCCGATCATCTCCACCAGGGTCACATCTTTGGTGCCGTGGGTGCAAAGGTAGCGGATCTCCTCGGGCGTTTCGGCCTGGTTGACGAGAAGAAACTTTGCTGTGTCCGCGTTGATGGTTCCTTCCTCGGCGAGGGTGAGCGCGGTTTCCACGCCCACGGCGCCGCCGCCCACAACCACCACGCGCCGGCCCGCATGCGCTTCCCCTGACAGGTAATCCCACGACTGGATCACATGCGGCTTATCGCTTCCGGGAATGGGCGGCGCCAGCGGCACTGCGCCCGTGGCCAGAACCACAGCGTCGAACCCGCCCTGTTTGATTTCGTCCGCGGTGACCTCATGGCCGATCTCAATTGTGATGCCCGCGTTGATGAGTTTCATCTCCAGATCGTCGGCGAGCATGATGAACTCCTCGCGTCCGGCCGGGGCCGCGGCCAGGTTGATCTGCCCGCCCAGGAAATCCTCTTTTTCGAAAATGGTGACATCGTGACCGCGGTCCGCGGCGGCCAGGGCCGCGCTCATGCCCGCGGGTCCGCCGCCCACAACCGCGATCTTCCTCGGCTTATCCGCTTTTTCCACGGCTTCGAGTTCATGTCCGGCGCGCGGGTTGCACAGGCACTCCACGGGGCGAAGCTGGAACACATGGTCGAAGCACCCCTGCGCGCAGGCCACGCAGTGCAGGATGTCGTCCTCGCGCCCCTCGGCGATTTTGTTGACAAGATGCGGATCCGCAATCAGCGCGCGGCCCATGCCGATCATGTCGCAGTAATCCGTGAGCAGAAGCTCGCGGGCGTCGTCGGGGTCGTTGATGCGGTGGCTTGCTATTACGGGCACGGTGAGGACTTCCTTCATGCGCCGGGCCAGGTACGCGTAGTTGGCGCGGGGCACGCCCATGGTGATCTGCGGGACACGGGCCTCGTGCCAGCCGACATTGATGCAGAACGCATCCGCGCCCGCGGCTTCGAGGGCCTTGGCGAACCGGCGCAGTTCGTCGCCGCGCATGCCGCCCTCCATCATGTCGTTGCCGTTCATGCGCACGATGATGGGATAGTCCGGGCCGCAGATTCTGCGCGTGGCCTCGATGACTTGAACGCCGAACTTCATGCGGTTTTCCTCGCTGCCGCCCCACTCGTCCTCGCGCTTGTTGGTGAGGGGCGACAGGAACTGGCTGATGAGGTAGCCGGTGCCGCAGAGCATCTCCACGGCGCTGAACCCGCCCTCTTTGCAGCGGCGCGCGGTCTGCGCGTACTTGTCAATGATGCCGGGAATCTCGTCCGCGGCCAGTTCGCGCGGGGTTTCGCCCGTGAGGCGCGAGGCGATGGCCGAGGGCGCCACGGGCTTTTCGCCCTTGAGGAACATGCTGAACGCATAGCGGCCCTGGTGGTTGATCTGCGCGCACGAGCGCGCTCCGTGCTTGTTTATGGCGCCGGACAGCCGGGCCAGGCCGGGGATGTATTTGTCGTCGTGCGCTCCGATGTTGGTGAACATGGACCCGAGCGGATCCACGGACACGAAGCCCACGCAGATCATGCCCGTGCCGCCTTTGGCGCGCTCTTCGTAAAACGCGCAGATGCGGTCGCTGACTTCGTAATCCTGGCACATGTTCAGGTGCATGGCGGTCATATAAAACCGGTTGCGCACTTCTGTTTTGTTGATGGTAATGGGTTGCAGCAGTGGGTCCATGGAACGCTCCTTTATTGCGGAATTATTCTCAATACTATAACGGAATCCCGAATACTGATCCACATGGAATAAATGCAGGGATGGCGCAATGATGATGAAATATCATAAGCCCGTTTTTAGGCTTGTTATGAAGCCCCTGTCCACTGCACGATTTACGAGGAATCCGCGCCGCGACTCACAGGCCCCGCACGGGCAGCCGCCGCACGCAGCGAATGCGCCTGGGCGACACCGTGCACGCGCACGCTTCCACCATCACGCCCGCTCTGCGCGCCTCTGCAAGCGCCGCGGCAAAAACCGGGTCAATGCGCGATGCAGGCTCGAACCACGACACATCCGAGCGCTGCACTATGAAAAGCACAGCGGCGCGGCTGCCGCGCGACACCGCATGAGCCAGCTCGCGCACATGGCGCGCCCCCCGCTCCGTCACCGCATCGGGAAACTGCGCCGCGCCGCGCTCCGCGAGCGTCACATTCTTGACTTCGACCCACATCCGGCCCCGGCTCGGATCTTCCAGAAGGAAGTCGAATCGTGAGTTGCCGTATGTCACTTCCCGCCGCATGGTTCGAAAACCCCGGAGCCGCGGAACCAGTCCAGCTTCCATGGCCTCGGCCGCAATACGGTTTGTCAGCGCCGTGTTCACGCCCACCCAAACGCGGCCCGCGCGCACAAGTTCCAGTGAATACTCCAGCCTGCGATGCGGCGAGGGCCGGTGCGACACCATGACCCGCGCCCCAGGCGCGCCGCAGCCCATCATGCTGCCGGGATTGGCGCAGTGCGCGGTGACCACGCCCCCGCCGTCCAGTTCCACATCCAGCAGAAACCGCTTGTACCGGCGCATCCACCGGCCCGCGATCAGTTCCCGGTCAAAATCCATTTCTCCGGCATCCTTTGAAATCCTGCGGCTCGTTGCCCACCATAAGTATATGCGGAATAATATCCGCAGATGATGTGCGATCACAGATGCAAAGAGGATCTGAAATGCCGGATTTTTTCAAAGTCGTGACGCCGGAACAGGTTTTTGATTTTTTGTCCGGATTCCACCGCATGCCCGCGGAAAGCGTGGCTCTGGAGCAGGCGCTTGGCCGTGTGCTGGCTGAAGACGCCCTATGCGCCGAAGACATGCCCCCTGCGGCCCGTTCCACCATGGACGGATTCGCGGTGCGCGCCGCGGACACCTTTGGCGCGTCGGACGCCGTGCCCGCGCTTCTGGCCGTGCGCGGCCGCGTGCTCATGGGCGAGACGCCGGATTTTGAAGTTGCGAAAGGATGCGCCGCGGACATTCCCACAGGCGGGTTTCTTCCGCGTGGAGCGGACGCCGTGGTCATGGTGGAATACACCGCGCGCATCTCGGACGACGAGATCGAAGTCACCCGCCCTGTGACGGCCGGGGAGAATGTTCTACTGCGCGCGGGCGATGTGGCTTCCGGAGAAATTGTGCTGCGCCGCGGACAACGGCTGCGCCCGCAGGACATAGGCATGCTCGCGGCCCTGGGCGCGGAGCGCGTCACGGTGCACAAACGGCCCGCAGCCGCCGTTATTTCCACGGGTGACGAAATCGTTCCCGTAACGGAAACGCCCGCGCCCGGCCAAATCCGCGACTCCAATACTTACGGAGTAAGCGCCATTATCACGGCTGCGGGCGCGGTTCCGCAACCGTGCGGCATCGTGAAAGACGAGGCGTCTCTTTTGCGCGACACGATCGCCGCGGCCCTGAACACCGCCGATCTGGTCGTGATCTCGGGAGGCAGTTCCGTGGGCGAACGGGACCACATGCTCGGCGTGATGTCGTCGTTCGGAGATTCTGAAATTTTCGCGCACGGCGTGGCCATCAGCCCCGGAAAGCCGGCGCTGTTCTCGCGCATCGGGGACAAGCCCGTGATCGGCCTGCCCGGCCACCCGGTTTCCGCGCTCATCGTGGCGCAGGTGTTCGTGTCGCCGTTTCTGAAATTTCTGGAAGGCGAGGACCTGTCGCGCCGGCCCGCGGGCCAGTGCGTTCGCGCGACCCTCGCAACCCCGGTTCATTCGCCGCACGGGCGCGAGGACTTCGTGCGCGTGAAACTTGATGGGCGCTCCGCGGTCCCGGTATTCGGAAAATCAGGCATGCTGTCCACGCTCGTGAACGCCGACGGCTTCTTTGTGATTCCCATGCATTCAGAAGGCGTCCCCGACGGGGAAACCGTGGAAGTGTTTTTGTTCTGAAAGGACACCGGCCCATGGAAAGAAAAAAACGAATTTTTCGCAACCTCAAGACCCTTGCCGAAGCCAGGGAGATTGTATTCGGCGCGTTTCGCGGCGTGCGCGCCGGCGTCGAGACCGTGCCCGTGCGGCAGGCGCTGGGCCGGATCCTTGCGGGTCCGGTTACGGCGCGGCGCTCCGTTCCCGCATATCACGCCGCAGCCATGGACGGCATCGCGGTCCAGTCCCGGGCCACCGCCGGCGCCTCGGCCACCCGCCCCAAGATCCTGCGCCTGGCCAAAGAGGCGGTGCCGATCGACACCGGCGATCCGATGCCGGAGGGCTACGACGCGGTCGTCCCGATCGAGCTGATCAACGAGACCGCCGAGGGCGGCTTCGAGATCACCGAAGCGGTGCCGGCCCGCAAGCACGTGCGCCTGACCGGCGAAGACATGGTGGCCGGGGAGATGATCCTGGCGTCCAACCGGATGGTGCAGCCGGCCCACGTGGGCGCGCTGCTGGCCGCCGGGGTCGTCCAGGTCAGCGTGCGGCGGCGGCCACGGGTGGCCATCCTGCCGACCGGCGACGAGCTATGCGAGCCCGGCCAGGACCCCAGCGCCGGCAAGGTGATCGAGTCGAACTCCCGCATGCTGGCCGCCTAC
>JAGUYV010000192.1 GCA_020061125.1 bacterium
GAGCGGCGCGCCAGCGGCTTCGCCTGCCGGATCCCAGACCGCATCGCCCGCGGCCTCCGCTCCCGCAAAGGGCAAAGCGTCAAAGTCCAGACAAGAGTTGCTCCGCGAACTCGAAATCCTCGAAAAGGACATGGACGCGGTCAAGGCGCAGCTCGCAAAACTCAATCAAAACATCCTCATGAATAATCAGCAGTTTCAGGAATGGCAGGAAGTGGCCCAGAGCGGCATGGACAAGTGCAGGGATGTTCTCTTCGGACTGTTCATGGACGCCAGCGCGGGCAAACTCGCGGACCGCTACGAAACCATGTACGATCTTGCCAAAAAGCTCCCGGACCAGCCGCAGCCGCTCATCAAGAGGCTCGGCCGCACCAACGAGCTTTTCACTGCGCTCAAGGACGCCAAGAGCTTCAAAGATGTCCTCGACTGGGCGTATGCGGAAGGGGACACCCTGCCCGGCGCGATTGAGAAGATCCGGGACGGCATCGGCCTGATCGCCGGACTCAAGGGTTGGGACAAAACGCTTGTCGGCGCGGCATGGGTTTATGGAAGCAACATCGTGGATCTCACCTTTGCCTATACGCAATACTCCGCGGGGTACGACGCGCTCATGCTCCAGGAAAAGAACATCGAGGAGTTCAACAAAGCTCTGGCCAGCCTCAAGAACCGCATGCAGGACATCGTCGCAAAGACACGGGACGCCAAGCAGCAGTTGTCTGCTCTGCCTGCTGATGAATCCCTTGAATAGGTGTAAAATGAGAGGAGAACGCGAGCGGCATCCAGCCGCGGCTCAATAGAGGACAGGGAGGCGATTCATGACACAGGGAATCCGGCGGACAGCGGCAGCAAACACAGCGGCGATTGTAATTCTGTGTTTTTCGTTGCTGGTCATCCATTTGCCAGGGAGCGCGGCGCTGGCCGCAGGCGCGTTCGAGCCGGACCGGATCATTTTGAACCTCACGGAAACGCCCGCTACGAGCATGGCCGTAACCTGGCGCACGGCCGGAAAAATCAAGGATCCCAAAGCGCAGATCGCCGTGGCCCTAGCATCGCCGGCCCTGGATGAAAAGGCCTGGACCGTGGACGCGGTTACCGAATCCGTGACCCTTGAAACCGGCAAAACCGTATCCGCGCATTCCGTGGTGTTCCAGTCCCTTCAGCCGGAGACCGTGTATGTATACCGCGTCGGAGGCAACGATGTGTGGAGTGAGTGGAACCAGTTCCGCACCGCGTCCGCCGCGCCTAAACCGTTCAGGTTTTTGTATTTCGGGGATCCGCAGAACGACATTCTATCCAAGTGCTCGCGCGTGTTCCGCGAGGCGTATCGCCGTGCGCCGGACGCCGCGTTCTGGCAGTTTGTGGGCGATATCGTGAACAACGGGGAAAACGACAGCGAGTGGGGTGAGTTCTACGGCGCGGTGGGCTGGGCGCCGCGTGCCACACCCTTCATGTTGCTGCCGGGCAACCACGAGTACAAGAAGAATCCGGCGCCCCTGGCGGGTGGCAACGGCGGCGAACAAAAAGGCTTGTCCCGATACTGGAGGCCCCAGTTCACTTTCCCGCTCAACGGCCCCGCCGGCCTCGAAGAATCCGCGTATTATTTCGACTACCAGGGCGTGCGTTTCATCATGCTCAACGGAACGGAAAAAATCGAGGAACAGGCCCGGTGGATCAAGAAAGTCCTGTCGAACAATCCCCAGCGCTGGACCATCGTTGGCATCCACCAGCCCTTTTATTCAACCGGCCAGGACAGGGACAACATTTACCACCAGAAACTGTTCACCCCGCTGTTTGACAAATACGGCGTAGACCTCGTGCTGCAGGGACACGATCATACCTACGGGCGTACGCACAAGGTGCGCAATGGCAAGAAACAGGACATCAACGCCAGGGGAACGGTTTATGTGGTGACCGTAACCGGACCCAAACAGTACAAGCCCAGCGCTCTGTATGAAAAGCTCATGGCCAAAACTGGAACGCAGACCCAGTTGTATCAGGTCATCAGTGTTGACACGAACAAACTCACATACGAATCCTATACCGTCACCGGCGAACTGTTTGATTCGTTCGTGTTGGAAAAGAAATAACCGCGGCGTCGTGGGCTGGCCCGCGGGATTCAGATTCCCATGAACAGCGCACGCAGTTTGGTGACGCGCGTCATGGCGCTCATGAGCGCCTCGCGCACCGGATAGTCCACCCGGCGCAGGCGATCCATGGGTTCGCCGTCGAGCGTGCGCAGCACCTGCACCATGGTGCGCGCGGCCGGCTCCAATCTCTTAACCGCCACCTTGTCCAGCGTGTCTTCCTCGTTCAGCAGATACAGCGGCGGGCTGATGAAATTCACCACGGGCACGCCGTGCAGGTGGAAATCGCCGCCGTCCGTGGGCGGGAATTCGCCCATGGGTCCGTGCGCGGGAAGCAGCATGGTGCGGTCCAGGTGGTTATCTTCCACGGCGTCGAACACCGCCCGCTTCACCGCGCGGTTGAATGGCACGAACGCGCCGATGAAATCCGGCCGGTCCAGAGTTTCCAGGGTGCCGTCGGGTTTCTCCACGGCCTCGAGGGCGATGTGCTCCATGTGAAATTCCAGCGCCACCTTGTCAAGCAGCGCGCCCTGGTTGCGCTCGATGAAGGTGCGCGTGCCGATGGAGCCGTAGAAGTGGCCCGCGGTGAACATGACGATGAGTTTGTGCTTGAGTTCGCGCGCCGCGGCGAAGTGCCTGGCCGCGCCCAGAACCACCGCGCATCCCGAAGCGTCCTCCACCGCGGAACTGAACGGCGCGTCGTGGTGCGACGCGATGATGAATGTGTCCTCGGATTCGCCGGGCAGCTCGCCGATCACATTGTGCGTGACCCCGGGTTTCAGAGTCCCCGTGAGCAGCAGGCGCGCGTGCGCGGATTCCTTTTTCGCGGCCTCCCGGATTTTCGCGCCCGTCACGCGATCCACCCAGAAGCCCGGCACGGGCTTGTCGTGTATGTCCTTTTCCTTGAAGCCGTAGGGCGCGTAATGCTTGTGTCCGCCCGCATAGTGGTCCGCGAGGATGCCGATGAACCCCGCGGCGCCGCGGCGCGCCGCCTCGCGGTACAGCGCCCAGTGCATGCGCACCCACACCGCGCGGCGGCTCTCGCCCTTCATCGTGTCCCCGGGGTCGTGCAGCCCCATGCAGAATTTCTCCAGGTCGTCCGTGGCCAGTTCCGGAAACTTGATGTCAGCCACAATCACGCGGCCCTTCCACTTTTTGAACACGCGTGCGCCGGGGTCGAAAGGATCCACGAACAGAAGCCGCCCCTCCACTCCCTGCGCGGGCGTGAATTGCGTGAACGGAATATAGAACGCAGGAACCTCGGCGAAATCCGCCTCGCCCTTGTATCTTATTGACAACTTGTAGTCTTCTGCCTGCCACACGCGCATGGGGATGGGGTCCTTGCGCACATTCTCGAACCCCGCCGCGCGCAGCGCGTCCGCAAGGTAATCCTCGCCCCGGTGGTCCGCATCCGTGCCCGCGCGCCGGGGGCCGAGCGCATACAAATCCTTGATCACATTGAACATCTCATCCTGCGACGGCACAAGCGTGCCGCCCGGTTTATCGTCCGATCTTTCATGGCTGTTCATAGCAAATCACCTCACACGGGATTGTATCACGAAAACAAGAGAAAGCAGCGCCGCCGGGCCGGAAACCGGACGCCGCCGCATGCCGCTGATGCAGGAAGCGAGAGGCAAGGCAGCAGAAAAGAAATGACAAAATCAAAGATATCCACGAAGCACACGAAGAACACGAAAGAACGGTCGAAGGCCGCTCTGACATGATCCTGCTCCGCGTCTCCGCGCTTCCGTGGTGTACTCAAAAAGACCGCCCGGCGGAGCGCGTCACAGCTTCACGGGGATGCCCTGCGACTGAAGATGTTCCTTCATCTGCCTGATGGTGAAAGTGCCGAAATGCGCAATGGACGCCACCAGGACCGCGGCTGCGCCCGCCTGCAGCACGGCATCGGAAAGATGTTCCAGTTTGCCCGCGCCGCCGGAAGCGATGACCGGGATTTGCACAGCCTGCGCGATGGCGCGCGTCATGGGAATGTCATAGCCGTTGAGCGTGCCGTCCGCGTCCATGCTTGTGGGCAGCAGCGCGCCGACACCCGCGTTCTGCATGCGTTTGGCCCACTCCACCGCGTCAATGCCCGTGCCCTTGGTGCCCGCATTGATGACCACCTCGAAACCCGAGGGCGCGGCGTCCGACTTGCGCGTATCAATGGCGATGGTCACGCGATCGCCTCCCACGGCGGCGACCACCTCGGAAACCATGTCCGGATTTTTCACAGCGGCCGTATTGATGGAAATTTTGGACGCGCCCACGGCCAGAAGCGCCTCGGCGTCCCCGGCGCTGCCGATGCCGCCGCCCACGGTCAGCGGAATGCCGCAGCGATCCGCCGTGCGCCGCACCACCTCGCGCATGGTCTTGCGCTTTTCCACCGTGGCCGTGATGTCCAGGAACACCAGTTCGTCCGCGCCCGCCGCGCTGTACGCCGCCGCGCTCTCCGCCGGATCCCCCACGTCGCGGATGTTCACAAAATTGATTCCCTTGACCAGCCGCCCGTCGCGCACATCAAGGCACGGAATGACTTTGCAATAGTCCATGACAATCCTCCTCCGAATGCAAAAACTCGCGTCCCCTCGCGGGACACCGGAACCCTATTATACATCTTGCGCGCGCAGCCATGCGTGTTTGCTAGAACAACAAATGCGCTTGCGCTCACGGTTGAAAGTGTGCGTCGAGCACACTTCTGGTATGTGTGAAAAACGGAGGAGGTGGGATTCGAACCCACGTCGGTGCGGTTAACACCGAAACGGTTTTCGAGACCGCCGCCTTCAGCCGCTCGGCCACCCCTCCAAAACCAAACATCCCGATTATAACTTGCTTTTTTCTAAACGTCAATTTCTTGTTTTCCGTAATATCGCTAGGAGCAAGGTAGGAGCAAAAGGAGCAAGATAAAGGAATGAGTACTTCATGGCATTTTGGATTGTAGCCAATTAAAAGGGCGGCAACTGGTCTCAGTAGTGTAAAATCAGTTAAATGTATCTGAAAACAATCAAGGGAAGCCTTGATGTTGAACGGAGGCTGGTTTTCTTGTAATATATGTTGAAGATGCAGGCTTTCACGAAATCCGACTATATGAGCCACTATGTTTTCGGCAATTTAGCCCCCGGTGGAAGCCAAAAGGAATTTTGACATGGAGAATGTAGGATGAAAGGAAAGGTTCATATTTGAGTATATCAAAATACTATTTATCCTTTACGCTCCAAGCAACTTACTTTTTATTTTGGTGCATTTTATTTATTGTCTCCGCATCTTTTTCCATCTATGCAAATTACGAGTGTGAGAGCACTGTTGAATGTTTACAAAAAGCGAATAAAGCGATGGAAGACTATGATTTAGATGCGGCAATTGCATATTGGGAAAGAGATATCGAAATCGAAGAAGAGAGCGGCGTTGAGTTTGAAGGGGATGTGAATCCTGTCTTTCATCATGCAGGCCACATGTTAGTAAATTGCCTTTTTGAAAGAGCGACGGTTTTTTCGCATTTTAATTTCCCGGAACAAGCCATTGATGATTATACACGCATTTTAGAGGTACAAGATACCTACCCAGTCAATGAACACGAAATTCCAGAACCTGCCATATACTCATTTCGAGGATGGGAGTTGCTTACGATTGCTGAATATGAAGACGCAATTGCTGATTACGATTCTTCAATTGAAATTATGGAAGAATTAGACTCCCCCAAATTACATGTAATGCTTGCAGATAATTATATGAATCGTGGCTATACATATTATTTCTTAGGGGAGGTAGAAAAGGCTAAAAGCGATATTGATATTTCGTTGGAACTCAATGATGATTCAGTGCTTGCAAAATGTGTTGCCATTGAAGTGTCATTGTCATCAGATTCCCCGGAATCTATATTGGATATGATGAACCGGGATTATCAAAAATGCGAAAATATGGACGAAGACAGTGTTTATATCAAAGCATTTCGACTTATATATGACGAGTTGCTTGACACAGGGTCTTTCCCTGATATAGATATCATTTCAGAAAAGGCAAGTGAAGCATTTGACAACGATAACTTTGAGGAAGCTGCGATATTGTATAAAACTATCAATTATTTGGAACCTGAAAATCCCGTATTTACATATAACCTTGCTTTGAGCTTCGCACATATTGATGATAACAACGAATCATTGCGTTATTATTACAGATATCTATATCTTGACCCAGACACAAATGAACGAGACGAAATAATGGATATTATTAATGAACTTCAGCCCCAAGAGACCATGTATGACCTCGCGCAAATGTATAAGAAAGAAATGGGAGAGTAGGATTTCTCGTGGCCTGCCCCCGAAATGAGTACCAGTTAGAATGTTAGGTTTTGACTTTGCCTTTGTTTTAGCTTTTGATTTTGGCTTTGCATTTTCGATGGAAGCGGAAGGGATTGGAACTTCCATCGCTTGAGGTGAACTGGGCGGGAGTGAGATAGCCCAGGGAGCTGTGCGGCCGGAACTCATTATACTCCCCCCTCTATGTTTCCACCACTTGTCATGCCTCACGCACTGAAGTAAAGATTTCGCGGTTGGCGGGAATGCCCCCAGGTTATATCCCGAGGTATCACAGCATCAGCGACCATGAAGTAAAAATCCGTAAAAATCAACATATCAATATATGGACTCGGGTGTTGGCTTTCAGGGTGTCTGAAAGTCAGCATACCGAAGCCAGCCCACCTTGCCGCCTGATGGTTATCGTGTCGTTGTCCATCAGTTGCGGTTTCACGCGATTTGCAGGTATAATAAAAACACTTGAAAAGCTCATTCGGGCCGAGGGGGAGATTTTGTGCAGGAAATTGTTAAAAAGAGAATAAGTGAGCTGGCCGCGATCTGCGAGAGACACGGTGTCATCCGTCTCTGGCTGTTTGGATCGGCGGCGGCAGCGGATTTCAATGCTGAAACCAGCGATCTTGATTTTCTGGTGGAATTCAGGGCCATGCCCCCCGGAGCTAAGGCGGATAGTTTTTTCGGCCTCCAGGAAGACTTTCAGACTTTGTTCGGAGTGCCGGTTGATCTTGTGGAGCCGGGTCCTATCAGAAATCCCTATTTTCTAAAATCTGTCGAGCAGACTCGGGTAAAACTTTATGAAGCGGCGTGAAGCCTGCAAATATCTTTTTGACATTCATGAGGCGTGTATTCTGATTGAGCAGTTTGTTTCCGGCAAAACTCTTGAAGAGTATAGTACCGATCCGTTGCTTCGTTCCGGTGTGGAACGCCAGTTTGAAATAATCGGCGAGGCTCTGAATCAGGCATTGCGCATTGATTCAGATCTTGCGGAGAGCATAACGGAGCCGGAGCGCATCATCGCTTTCCGAAACAGGCTGATCCACGGTTATGCTTCCATCGCCGATGATGTCGTATGGGGCGTGATTGAAGAAAAATTGCCAGTTTTGCATCGTGAAGTTAAAACATTGATGGATAAGACTGCTCCATAAACCCTTCCCGTTTCCGGTTAAATCCTCCTTTATTCAAGTTTCCAACAGGGTCGCCAGACTGCGGTCCCGTTTCGTGCCTGTCGTGTTATTCGGGCGCCAACCGATCCAATAACGACACTGCGGAAATGCAGGGAATATGCCAACACCTGCGGCCATGTATGGACTTGGGTTTCGGTTTTTCAGGGTGTCTGGAAGTTGGCATACCGACCCCATTAGTGTATGCCATTATGATGACCCAAAGACCTATAGTATCCTAACATTCCGGGTGGTTCTCTTTCCGGGGGGCAGACCAAAACGGTCTCCGGCTAAAATTTCCATGCCGGAAATTTGCAGGTTCTATGGAATCGCAATCAACATCTACTTCAATGAACCACCAGAATCCGGATAGAATTGAACCGTTGGAATGAAGATCCCGTAATCATGTAATTTTCAATAAGAATAGCTGTTTCAAGACTTTGCTTGTGATGCCGTTTCGGGCTGCCCGAATTCGGGGTTTTGCTTTTTGGGGAACATCATGCGCAGGCCCAGGGCGGCGTTGCTGATGAAGCGGGGCAGGGCGCCGCTGCCGAAGAGCCAGCGCGCGCCGGGCTTTTTGAAGATGCGCGTTTCGTAGCAGTACAGTTTCCAGAACCCGAACGCGAGGGTGTACAGGGCGCGCGGCGCCGCGCCCTTGATGTCTATCAGGATTTTGAACAGCGGCTCCAGGCGCGGGAACCGGACCATGAGCGCCATGAGCCGGTGCAGGTTCTCGATGCGGGCCTTGTCTGGCGCGTCAAATGGCATTTCGTTGAAGTAGGAATGCGAAAGTTCGTTGCCGGACGGCACCTGCAACCCCTGCTCGCGGGCCAGTTCGTGGATGCGCGTGCCGGGGTAGGGGTAGGTGATGGACACCCAGGGATAATCCACACGGCATTCGGCGTTGAGGCGGTAGGTCTTCCAGTCGGACTCGAACGAGCCGCCGGGGATGCCGGCCATGTTGGTGGTCATGACGCGGATGCGGTTGGCGCGGAACAGGCGGATGGCGTCGCGGATCTGTTCGTTGGTCTGGCGGCGGCCGAGCATGCGGCGGCGCAGGTCTTCGTCCCCGGTTTCCACGCCCACGCATACGCTCCAGCAGCCCGCGCGCTTGAGGTCCCGCACGATTTCCGGGGTGACAAGTTCCGCGCGCACATTGCAAAAGAATGGGACGCCCGCGCGCGCCGGAAACTTTTCAGAGAATTCCTCGACCCAGGCGGCCGAGCTGATGAAGATGTCGTCCATGAACTGGATCATGCCGAGCGGATACGCGGCTTTGACCTCGAGGACTTCGGCGATGACATTGTCCACGCTGCGCCGGCGCACCACGGGGCCGAGTCCGCGGTACAGGGCGTTGTACTGGTGGTTGAAACAGTAGGTGCAGGTGTAGGGGCAGCCGCGCGAGGCCATGAAGCTCTTGAGGTGCGCGTGGCGGTGCGTGGGATTCTGATAGAACGCGGCGCGGTCCGGGAAGGGCAGGGAGTCGAGTTTTTCAATCAGGGGCGCGGGATCGTTTTTGATGATTTCGCCGCGGTGGTTGAACCAGAAATTCGGCGTTGTGAGATGCGCGCCGCCGCCTTGAGCGAACCTGTCGAGGAGCAATGGCAAAGCGGTCTCGGCTTCGCCGCGGCAGACGGCGTCCACGCCCGGCTCGCGCGCCATGTCCGGCGAATAGGTGGGGTGCGGTCCGCCGAAGATGCTGAATGAGTTTATGTGCTTTTTGATCTCGCGGTTCAGCGCCAGGTATGTGCGGTGCGCGCCGGTCATGGCGCTGAAAGCCAGCACATCCGGCCGCGCGGTCACGGCATGGCGCACGGCACGCCGCGGGTCCGTGAAAAACACGGCGTCCGCGCCATGTCCCGCAGCGCGCACGGCGCTGATCAGCCACCCCACCCCGAGCGGTTCCTGGTGCGGCTGTTCCATGAGAAAAAGAAGGCGCATTGTTAAAAGATTGTGTTGGTGGAAAACCCTTTTTGTGTAAAGGGTTTACCACACCTTTCCCAAAAACTTTGTGGGCAAATCCTCGCTTCGCTCGGAATTGCCTTGTTGTTGAATAATATCCTGCACATTATTTAATCCTAACCGTTCTGCCAATCCTGCAACATAAGCCTCATGGCATGTGAGGCATGACGGGTGCGCCCGGACAGGAACATGGAAGCTTTGTGTTTCGTGTGAGCGGCGGGGTGCGGTGACCCCGCCCTACAAAGCCTCCGTAGCTGAATAGCGATATTCGGACCAATGTAATGTTCGAATATTCTTATCCTGCTTATCCGCCCATCCTGCAAAGAAACTTGATGTCTTCGGTGCATAAGTGATTCACACGGTCAGAACAATGTGCTTCGTGATACCATTGGCGGCCCAAGCATACTACGACTTGTCCGCCTTCATTTTACCCGCTTTTCAGAAAGCCGAGAAACCTGAAACCGTCCCGCAGATATTGCAGCGCATACCTTGTGCGGAAAGTGCGCAGGAACATTTTCCACAGCACTTTCGGCCGGAAATAAAACGCGCGGAACATGCGCAGAGATTCCTTTTCAAGAAGCTCGCGCGTGAGGCCGTGCGGGATGAACACCGGGTTCCAGATGTTCAGTTCTTCCCAGTCGGCGTTGAAATCGGCCCATTGCCCGGCGGTGCGGTACAACTCGGTGCCGGGCAGGGGCACAGTGTAGGACACCTGGAAGAAATCGAAGTCCACGCTCGTGGCGAATGCGCGGGTTTTGCGGATGGTCTCCAGGGTTTCGCCGGGGTGCCCGATCATGAAGAATCCCTTTGTGGTGATGCCCGCCTTCCTGGTCACGGCCACGGCGCGGCGCACCTGGTCGAGGGTGATGTTCTTTTTGATGCGGTCCAGAATTTCCTGATCGCCGCTCTCCACGCCGAATGAGATATGCCAGCACCCGGCGCGCTTCATGAGCTTGAGCAGGTCTTCGTCCACCATATCCACGCGGCCGCTCACGGCCCAGGTGAGATCGAGTTTCTTTTCGAGCATGAGTTCGCACAGGCGGCGCATTTTGGGCTTGAACGCAAGCAGGTCCTCGTCCTCGAAATTGAGGCTGCGCACGCCCCAGTTGCGGATGAGCATCTCGAACATCTCGATGCAGTACTCGGGGCTGTGCATGCGTACGCGGCCGCCGTACACATTGCGCGAGCAGAAGATGCACTTGCCCTTGGCGCAGCCGCGTGAGATGAGCACGGACGCGGACGGCATGCGGTCCACGCGGATCACCACATGCTGGTAGAATTTCGTGAGCTGGGGCAGGAGATCGTACGCGGGCATTGGGAGCGAATCGAGGTCCGCGATCAGCGGCCTCGGCTCGTTCATCACGATGCGGCCGTTGTCGCGCCAGAGAAGGCCCTGGATGCCGTTCAGCGGCGCGTTGCTGTCCAGCGCGTCCAGGAGTTCAATCAGAGTGTGCTCACCTTCGCCGAATGCGCCGAGGTCGAATTCGGGATACCGCTCGAGGGTTTCCACGGGTGCGGCGGACATGTGCGGGCCGCCCATGATCACGGGCGTTCCGGGCAGGATCTGCCGCATGCGGCGGGCGATGTCCGCGGCGTGGTGCACGACCA
>JAGUYV010000311.1 GCA_020061125.1 bacterium
CCGACGCCGCACCCTGCAATGCAACCGCGGCGCCGTCCGTTCCGTTGTCCGGAAATGTCTTCATGGCGCGCACGGCCCGTGGTGAAATTCTCTGAACAACGACAAAGCATCCTTTACGAGCGCGATGACATTTTTCATGCGAAGAGACGAAGATTGCCCGGCCGTGCGCGGGTATGAGGGAATGGGGACCTCGATCACGCGCAGCCCGGCGCGGTGCGCGCGAAGCGCCATTTCGCACTGCATGAAGATGCCGCGGCTGCTCAAACCGCACACGCAGAGCGCATCCCGCCGGAACATTTTGAATGCGCAACCCAAATCGCGGTACGGCGCATCGAACAACCACCGCAGCATCGCGTTGAATGCCCAGGACAGCATCGCGCGCGCGGCCCCGTTCGGATAATTCGTGCGGCGCCCGATGATAACATCCGCGGAATCGCAATGCCGCAGCAGCATCGTGATGTCCCGCGGATCGTACTGATCGTCGCCGTCGCAGAATCCGATCCATTGCCCGCGCGCCGCGCCAATCCCTGTATCGAGCGCCGCGCCGTGCCCGAGGTTGACCGGGTGGTGCAGCGCCATGACGCTCTCGTTCGATGCGGCCAGGGCGTCCGCCTCGGCCCCTGTGCGGTCCGGGCTGCCGTCGTTCACGATAATCCACTCGAACGCATGTCCGGTTGCGCGCAGCGCCTTAACGCCGCGGCTCACAACGCGGGCGATGTTGTCCTGGTCGTGATACGCCGGGGAAACGAACGAAACGAAGATGTGCCGGTCCACGGCTGATGAGCCAGGGGAGGAATCCCGTGGTTTCTCGGTGGCTGTGGCGCGCGTTTCCATTGTCTTTACATAGTAACACAAGTTAAGTTAAAGTTTAATCGTGGGCCGGACGGTCCGGGGCAGGCTCCGGTTCCGGCCTTTTCTCTCTTATGAGACACGGCTCCAGACCACATGACCCCTGCGGGAATAAGCGCCCCGGCGCGCCGCTGCGTGATGCGCGATGAAGACCGTGGCGCTCGTCAATCCCCCGGCCCGCGGCGTGGTGATCCGGGACTATTTTTGCAGCAAAACCTCGCAGGCCGCTTACATCAACCCGCCCGTGGATTTCGTGTGCTTGAGCGGCAGGCTCGCGAAACGCTTTGATGTGCGCCTGGTGGACGCCGTGGCCGAACGCCTGTCCACGGCCGCGTGCCGCGCGCGCATCCAAAAGCTTAACCCCGAGGCCGTCATCGGTCTCACGGGCTTTGTGTCCTGGGACCAAGACGCGCCCTTTTTCGAATCCCTGGACCTGCCTGTAATCCTGCTCGGCGACATCCTGTTGGAAAACCCGGCGCAGCGCCTCGCGGACAACCCATGGGCCGATGCCTTCGCTCTGGATTTCACGGTGGATGACCCGGTCCGCTATCTGCTCGGCGCCAGAGATTCACTGCCATCCATGGCTTATCGCCGGGACGACACAATCATCGCTCCGGATCCCGCGCGCAGTTCGGTTCACACATTCGAGATTCCGGTTCCCCGCCATGAGCTGTTCCTGCCCCTGGACTACCGCTATCCGTTTGTTCTGGGCAAACCCTTCGCCAGCGTGCTGACCGAGTACGGGTGCCCTTTCAACTGCGGGTTCTGCATCATGGGCCAGCTCGGGCACAAATCAAGACCCGTCAGCAATGTCGTTCCCGAACTCGAAGCGTTGCGCAAACGCGGGGTGCGCGACATTTTCTTCATGGACCAGACCTTCGGCTCCGACACCAACAGGACACGCGAAATTCTGGATGCGCTTTCGCAATTCAAACCGCGCTTCCGATGGCTGTGCTTCAGCCGCGTGGACCGCGCGGACGAAGGTCTGCTGCCGGACATGAAACGCGCGGGCTGCCATACGGTGATTTACGGCATCGAGAGCGCCGACGACGCCCTTCTCAAAACATACCGCAAGGGCACAACGCAGGCGCAGATACGGGCCACATTCGCCGCGGCGCGTCGCTGCGGCATCCGCACCGTGGGCACCCTTCTTTTCGGCCTGCCCGAAGACACCGTGGCTTCCTGCGAACGAACCATCGAATTCGTGAAGGCCATCCCCTGCGATTTCATTTCCGTGAACATCGCCGTGCCGCGCATGGGTACGCCCATGCGCGCGGACGCGGTGCGCCGCGGCATCGTGCCCGCGGGCCTCGACCGCATGGACCAGTCCGGCGCGTTCATCTCCATGCAGGCCGGAGACTTCACCACGGACGAACTGCTGCGGCTCAAGAGAAAAGCTCTGCGCGAGTTCTATCTGAACGCTCCCTACGCGGCGCGCCGCCTTCGCGGCATCAGATCCCTGGATCAGTTCCGCATCGAAACGCGCCAGGGGATCTCTCTATTGCGCAACTTCCTGAAAGGCGGCTGAATCGCCCTGGAATCCCAAGCGCGCCATAACCGGCTCATCCTGCTCGCGCTCGCCGCGGTTCTTGCCGCGTCCGCATTCGCCCAGTCGCGCGGCATGAACAGGCCCATGACCACCTACCGCGACGGCAACGGCGTGAGCCAGGCGCGCATCGCGTGGAACTATGAAAAATACGGCCTATGGGAAAACCGGCTCATCCCAATTTTCGACAAGTCTCCGGCCCCGGAACTCACGCCCATCTTCCGCATCAAGTATTCGGAAAACGAGTTCTTCCACCTCATCGGCGACAAAGTGGTCATGGCGCACTATCCGCCCACATTGAGCCTCACGCTTTACGCCGCGTTCAAAATCTTCGGCTACTCGCCCTTCACAACCCGGCTCGTGCCCATCGTCGTGACCCTGCTCACGCTCCTGGTTTTCTTTCTCACCGCGCGCCGCTTGTTCGATCCCCTCACAGCGCTCATCGCCGTTTTTCTTTTCGCCATGAGTCCCATCGTGCTCGCCTACGGGCAGATGCCGGACACCATCATTTTCAGCCTGCTCTCGTTTCTGTCCGCGCTTTACTTCACCCTCGCATGGGAAGAAACGCGGCGCGCAATGCATCTGGCGGGCGTGCTGTTCAGCATTGTGTTCGGCTGCTCCTACGGGTGGTTTCCGTACTTTCTGGTTCCGCTGCTCGCCGGGCATCATCTATTTTTCAGGCGCGGAAAATTCTCCTGGGGGTATTTCCTGGGCGTGCCCGCCGCGGCGTCGCTGGTTCTGGCCTCGTTCGTTGCGTACCTGTTCTGGGCCATCGGTCCCACGGCCCTGCACGACTGGCTCTCGGCGTACGCCAGCCGGCGCGGGGATGTCATCATTGTGAACGAAACCCAGTACGCCATCACCACATTCCAGTTTCTCAAGACCATGATTCTGCGCGTTCCGTTCCATTACACCTGGCCGGTGTTCCTGTTCGCGGCGGTGTGGCTGATAGGCATGCGCGGCCGTGCGGATTGGCGGCCCGGCGCGCATCGAGCGGGCGCGCTTCTCGTCATGCTCGGCTTCGGCGTGTTCCCCATGCTCATGTTCAAGCAGGGCGCGTACATCCACGGGTTTTATTCCTACCTCTTCGGCCCCGTGGTCTGCCTGTGCGCCGCGGCCATGATGCAAAAGGCGCTGCACATGTCCTGGCTCCCGCGCATTCTCGCCGCAGCCGCGGCCGCGCTTTTTCTTGCCGGAACATTCCCGCGCACCCAAACCATCACCTCGTACCTGTCCATCGAGAAAGCCATCAAATTCAACGATTTCCTGGACACCGTGGCCGGAGACAAGACCGTTATCGTGCAGGATGTGTTCAACCTGCACACCCTGCTCTGGTCCAGCACCTTCATTGATTCGTTTGTGCTCCAGAACGAGCTTTCGCACGAATCGTTTCTGAAAACCATGAAAGAACTGCCGCCTGGCTACAAACTGATCTACATACACCTGCCCCTGCCCGACGCCATGCGCCTGCAGGGAACCGAGAAAACCCTGGCCTACCTTTACAGAAACTTCGAGTACCGCAAAAAGGGCCATTACATCATTTTCGACATGGACCGGAAGAGGGTCTTAAATCGAACGGACGATTCCGCAAAGCCTCTGCTGAATTTCCAGAACAAAATCGCGCTCCATGATTTTTCCATAAATACCGCTGACCCGAAAAAACCTGCCACGGCGCGTGCCGGGGAGCGCGTCACTCTCACCTACCGGTGGCGCAGCATCAACCTGCTCGATAACGACTACATCATGCTGGTGCGCATCGTTGCCGGCCTTTTAAGCAACGACCACGAGCCGGTTCACAGTACATTTCAGACTTCGCACTGGCGGCCCGGCGACTCGGTGGACGAATCGTATGTGCTCGATATTCCCGCCACCACGCCGCCCGGCGATTACCCGGTTGAAATCGCGGTCTGCACGCCCGGCGAAGAAACTTCGTTCTGCCTGGAGCCGGACCATGGCTGGAAAGACGGAAGGCACCAATTCACCAAAATCGGAACGCTGCGCGTTCTGCCCGCGCATGGCGTCACGCCCGTTTCCCCAGACCCCAAGCTCGTGGCCGCCACGGCCTCCATTGACGATTACATCGCATTCTACAATCTCAAGCAGTTCGAATTTTTCATTGATTTTATCGGCGTGGATCCCACTTTCGACACCATGATCAAGGGCTGGAAGGATATCCTGCTCGGCGACAAGGACCAGGCCATGCGCAAGCTCGAGACCTACTCGCGCCGGTTCGCACAGTTCAGCATGATTGAGAAAATGGTGTCCACGGCCATGCAGGAAGTTCCGGCCATGCTGCGCATGCAGCTCATTGGCCTGTATCTCGAAAAGCGCCGGTTTTTCAGCGCGGGCCGCGAAGCGGCGTCCATCGCGCTCAACCTGCCGCAATCCCACCGGGCGTATGAAAAACTGGGCGCGCAAATCGAGAAAAACACGGCCGGGATCAAAGTACCGGCAATTGCAGCAGCGCTCATTCTTCTGTCCGATCATTTCTATGCGCGCACCATGGAAATGCGTCCCAACGACTTCTCCATGCGATTGAACGCGGCCGAACATTACATGCGCACCGCGCGGCCCGAAAAAGCCTTTGCGCTGCTCCGCCACAACCTTGGCGGCGTGCGCAACGACGATCTCCGAGCCGCGACCCTTTTCGCATATCACGCTCTGCGCCAGGGCCGCGTCGCGGATTATCGCCTGGCCGCGCTCCGCCTGGAACTGATCAGAAGCAGAAAGGGCGCATCCAGCCTCGACAGGCTCGTGTTCCAGTCCATCATGGACCGTAAGGATCATGTCACTCTCGAGGCGTTTTTGAACCAATTGCCGGACTCCGCCTCACGCAGGGATTACTGGCTCCGCGCCCTGGATCTGTTCTCGGACGCGCGGGATTATTCACGGCTCATCCTGGTTCTCGACATGCTCGATCCGGAAACTCTGGATTTGCCGGACGAGGACTACGCGCGGCTCGCCGCGTTTTACGAAATCATGGCCATGAAAGCGCACGAAAACGGCGCGGACGCGGATGCGATGAAACTTTATGAAACCGCGCACAGGCTGAACCCCGGCGCGACCGGCGTGATGTACAACCTTGCGGTGCTGTACCTCAAGGACGGCCGCCCGGACCGCGCGCGCGACCTGCTGGAAAAACTCCTGGCCCAAAATCCGGACGATGCCGGGGCGCGCGCACTGCTGGAACGCATCGCGGGAAAGGCGCATGTCCCATGACAGCGCTGACTGATATGCTGAAACGCAATCAAGGCCTGCTGGCTGCATGTATCGTCTTCGCGGCCGCGGTTCTGCGCGTGGCCTTCGCGGGCCAGTTCGCGTTTTTTATTGATGAACTGCACGCCGTGAATTTCACGCGCGGCGCCCTTGCCCAGGCCATGCGCCTGCTGCCCGAAACCCCGGGCACCGCGCCTCTGGATTATGCGCTCGTGAATCTTCTTCAACGCGTGTCCCTGTCTGAATTCTGGATGCG
>JAGUYV010000180.1 GCA_020061125.1 bacterium
CGGCTAGCTCGCGCGCCGTGGCCAGGCCGATGCCCCGGCTGCTGCCCGTGATCAGCGCCACTTTGCCTTGCAGCGGTTTCCGCGACATGGTCAGTCTCCCTTGAGCAACATGTCAATGAGTTTCCGGCGGGGCTGCACATAACCGTTGTCGCAGAGCCAGCGCCATTCGTCCCGCACCGCGGTTTCCACGGGCGTCTGCGGCAGTCCGAGTTCGCGCACGGCTTTGGCCGCGCTGTAGTAGCTGCCCGTGTTGCCGCTCAAAGCGATTTCCCAGGTGATTTCCGGGGGCGTCTTTGAAACTTCCCCGATGGCGGTGCCGATGGCCCCGGCCGCGAGCATGCCCCATTCGGGCAGGGGGATGGACGGGGCTTTCTCGCCCACGGTGTCCGCCACCAGCGCGAAAAACTCCTTCATGTCCATGTTGCGGTTGCCCAGGATGTAGCATTCGCCGGTGCGGCCTTTGTCAATGGCGGCCACCGCGCCCGCGGCTACATCCCGTGCGTCAATAAAATTGCGCCCGCCCGGCGGATAGACAGGGAACGGAGTCTGTTTGAACTTGACCAGCATGCGGCCCGAACTCGGGCCGGAATCATAGGGGCCGAACATGAAGGTGGGATTCACCACCACGGCGTCGAGCGCGCCGGAGCGCGCGCGATCCAGCACAAGGTTTTGCGCGGCCAGCTTGGAGTCGTAATACGCCAGCCCATAAGTTTTGTACTTGTATGGGGTGTCCTCGGTGCCGGGCTGGAGTTTTGTGCCGAATCCGAACGAGCTTGCGGAGCCGATGTGAACGAACCGATTCACGCCCTCGCGCGCCGCGGCGTCCAGCATGTTGCGCGTGCCGTCCACATTGATGGCGGTTATTTTGGGGTCTCGCGGCGGATACATGGCCGTGCTGGCCGCAGCGTGAATCACGAAGCCGCAGCCGCGCATCGCCGCCGCAATGGTGTCTGGCGAAAGGATGTCGCCCTTGAAAATCTGAACGGGCAATCCGTCCAGTGTGGTGGAGCGGCTCGAGGGGTGAACCAGGGCGTGGACCTCGTGCCCCGCGTCGAGAAGCGCGCGCACGATGTTGCTGCCGAGCAGCCCGTCCGGGCCTGTGACCAGCGTTTTCATGGAATGTCTTTCCTTTCCAATTGTTTTCTCTGTGCTTTAATCCTATTGAAAGGATATGTCCGAGATATGGAAAATGGCGCATTTTTTTCACGGAGAACACGAAGCCGCGGAGATTTTTATCTGCGCGGCCGCGGGCCGCGTTCACTGTGTCCCCCTGTGGCCTCTGTGGTTATCATTGCCTTTGCCCTTTGTTTTCCTCTGCGCTCTGCGGCGGCGGTGTTCGGCGACGCCGCCCTACATTCAAAGAATTATGAAAAGCAGAGATTTGCCTCCGTGCCCTTCGTGGATCTCTGTGTGCTCCGTGATAATTTTTGCATTTCATCCCCATGTCCTTTGGGGCAATCATTGCCTTTGTCTCTTCGTTATGCTCTACCTTTTTTCGTCCGCCGGAATATTTTACCACCCGGCTTGACAGACATTGACCGAACGGTTAATATGTTATCAGAATTTGACCGCACGGTCAAGAGTGCGGCGCAGAAATATTCGAAGGAAAACGATACATAAAAACATGGCGACCAACACGGAGAAAAAGAGCGCGGGCCACAAAGAGCAGGAACGGTACGACAAAGGAGTGGAAACGCAGGAGCGTCTGCTGGAGGCCGCGGATGAACTGTTCATCACGCGCGGGTTCGACGGCGTGAGCGTGAACGATGTGGCGCAGCACGCGGGCGTGGCCAAGGCGCTGGTGTTCTACTATTTCAAAAGCAAGCAGGAACTGTTCGACGCGGTGCTGGACCGGTATTACCAGAGCCAGGCGCAGGCGCTCATGGACGCCATGGGAAACGGCGCGCGCGACACGCGCGAGCGCATCCATGCGGGCATAGACGCGTATCTGGATTTCATTGAAAAGAATCCCGGATACTCGCGCCTGATCCAGCGCGAAATCTGCTCGTCGTCGCGCAACCTGAACAAGATCATGCAGTACATGGCCCCGCTGTATCAGTGGGGGCAGTCCGTGTTCGGCGGCCTGCTGCGCGCGGACGGACCTTTGTCCGCAAAACACTTTTTCATGACAATTTTTGGAATGGCAATCAATTATTACACCTACGCGCCGGTGCTTGGTCCGCTGTGGGGCGTGGATCCCATGGGGAAAAAAGCTCTGGCCGAGAGACGCGAGCATGTGCACGCGATGCTCGAAACGCTCCTGGACGCGTACCTCCAGGAATACCGCTGAAGGATGTGACGCCATTATGCCCGTGGCAGCAACCGTTGACACCGACCGCATAACCCGCCTGCGAAGGCGATACCTGGACGGCGTGCCCGTGATCTCCACCGAGCGCGCGCTGTTCTACACCCAGGGCTGGCGCGCGGCCGAGGGAGAGCCGCTGCCCGTGCGCACGGCCCTGGCCATGAAACATGTGTATGAAAACATGACCATCCATGTGGATCCCGACGATCGCATCGCGGGCTACTGGACCGAGCATTTTCTCGGAATCCCCATACCCATCGAGCGGGGCGAGTACAACCGCGTTCTGGAAACCGAGCTGGACCGCCGGGACATGATCC
This sequence comes from bacterium, assembly GCA_020061125.1. Lineage (GTDB taxonomy): Bacteria > UBP15 > UBA6099 > UBA6099 > DSWB01 > DSWB01. Next base: position 2,623 of record JAGUYV010000180.1, read on the forward strand.
GTTTCCGCGTCAAATCCTTCACCGGCACTTTTTCATACCTTATCGCCAAAAGGCAACTCTCCGACGCCGTCAGAAACATGCGCCTCACGCGCGCCATGGGGCCGCAGCCCATGGACCTGGGTCTGGACACCATGACCGAGCGCCAGGTCAACCGCTACGCCATCACCCCCGAAGACAAGAAGCTGCTCAAGACCAGGCTGCTTCCGTACTGGAAGGGCAGATGCCTCGCGGACCGGCTGGAAAAGGCGCTCGACGCCTCGGACATCATCGGCGGCGAGATGCGGGATTTCGCGCGCGCGCTTCCTGCCAACACCTCGCGCCAGACCAACATGGTGTCCACCAGCGCCACCATCGCCACCATCCAGGGCCATGTGATCATTGATTTCGACACCATTCTGGCCAAGGGCCTGGACGC
>JAGUYV010000348.1 GCA_020061125.1 bacterium
GCGAGCCAAGCCCGCCCGCGCCCGCCACCAGCACGCGCGCGGCCGCAAGCTTCTCCTGCCCGGCCTCGCCGATTTCGGTGATGCCGATCTGGCGCGCATAGCGCCGCCTCTGGTCCGCGGTCAATTCCGCCATGAAGTTATCATAGGGCGCGCGCCCGGCGATGTAAACGAATTGTACCGTGGAGAGGCTTCGGGGGTCATGCGCCCTGGAACGCGCGCTGCGCGCGCTCGTAGGACGCCATGTCGCCGATGCAGTGCAACGGCTCGTCGAAGCGCATGGCGTGCACCGGGACCCGGCGGCACAGCCATGCGATGAAATGGCCGGGCGCGTCGGATCGGGCGCGGTCATTGCCGAACGATTCGAGGTATTCCCCGATCAGCGACAGGCTCGTCTCGGTGAGGATATACATGCAGGGAACGCCGTACTCGGATTTCGGATTCTCCGGCTTTTCCTCGAAGTCCACGATGCGATCGTTTTCGTCCAGGGACACCACGCCGGTCTTGCGCAGCTTTTCGATGTCCGGCAGATGGCGCGCCACCACGCAGTCCGTGCCCTTGCCCTGCTGAAACGCAATGAACCGCGCCAGAGGAAAGGTATAGATGTTGTCCCCGGCCATGACCAGGAGCGGGCCTTGCGGCGGGTCCAGTTCGGCTGCGAGCTTGAGATCGGCGATGGCGCCGAGGCGGTTGTCGTTGTCCGTGCTGCCGTCGTTGAGAAGGACCGTGTCGTTGCGATTCAGCGACGCCGTCCAGGACTCGAACTGCGCGTGATAGAACGCGTTTGTGATCACGGTGAGGCGCCGGATTTCATCCGTGGCGAAAAGCTGCTCCGAGAGATGCTGAATCACGGGCTTTCCGTTCACGGGCAGCAAAGGTTTGGCGGTAGTGCGCGTGATGTCGCCCATGCGCCGTCCGTAGCCCGCGGCCAGAATCAGTGCGTTCATACGATGCGCGCTCCATGCCCCATGCGGCAGAAATGGACTTCGCAGGCGTCCGCGAAATCCGGGTGTTTCGGGGGATACTGGGTGGCGATGGCGTCGCGGATGGCGTCGCGGCGGGACGGGTCGGACAGGCCGATGCAGCAGCCCCGGAACCCCGCGCCCGAGAAACGCGCGCCGTACACGCCCGGCGTCTGGTTCAAGATTTCGGTGAGCGTGATCATGGGCGGGCAGCCGCACTCGTAGTTCTCAATGGAGCTGACGCCGGATTCCATCATGAGCCAGCCCAGATGCACGAGGTTGCCCGTGGCCCAGGCCGTGCGGCCCTCCTGCACGCGCGCGCACTCGGTGAAAAAGTGCTCGACGCGCTTTTGCAGATTCGGCTCCAGGGCGTGCCCGTACTCAATGTATTCCGCGGGCTTGACATGGCGAAGGCGCACCCGCTGCCCCTCGGGCGCGGGCCGGCCCGCAAGTTCGAGGATGCGCCGCGCCGCGGTTTCGCACTCGCGCACCCGCTTGTTGTAATCCGTGTTCTCCAGCTTTTTGGCGACACCGGAATACACCACCAGGATGTCGAACGGGGGCAGCGCGGTCACAGGCGCCACGAGCTTGAAACTGCCGCTCTGGCAATCCATGCTCAACAGGCGTTGGGCATGGGCCAGCAGGATCACGGACTGATCCAGAATGCCGTTGTTGAGGCCGATGAATTCGTTCTCGATCACGCGGTCGTGCTCAATGTTCTGCACGGCGTCCGCGGAGATGCCGTTGGCGTATTCGAGGGCCAGGAGGTAGGCCACGCCGCAGGCCGCGGATGAGCTAAGCCCGCCGATGGGCATGTCTCCGTGCAGCACCCCGTTAATACCCGTTTCGAGGGGCCGTGCGCGGGTCAGGGCCAGGGCCGCGCCGCGGGCGTAGTCGCCCCAGTCGTGTGCGCGCGCGAACGGCTCGCGCACGGAAAAGGCCTGGGGCTTGGGAAAGTTGAGGCTGCGCAGGCGCACGCGGCCCTCGGGATTCGGCTCGAACACCAGGGTGATGCTGTTTTCGAGCGCCATGCCCGTGACCAGGCCGTGCTGGTGATCCACATGCGCGCCAAGCGGGCAGATGCGGAACGGCGCGATGACGGCCTTGAGATCCGCGGCGCGAGAGCCGAATTCCCTGATATGCTCCCGCTTGAGCCGCTCTATGCGTTCTTCCTGTGTCTGCATGCTTGAATCATGCTCCCGGCGCCGGAAATTACGATGGATATTATAGTGCGGGGCGGGCCGGTCTGCCACGGCGCGCATCGCACCACGAAAAACCGCGCCCGTTGCCGGGCGCGGCGGGAATTTCCGTGTCTATCCGCGAGCCTCGCGTCACTTCCAGGCGTCGCAGTCGAGTTCTGGTTTGGCGCACAGGCCCTTGGCCCCTTCGAGATCCAGGGGCGTGCCCTTTTCATGGCACTTCACGCAGGTCGTGGCCCTGGTTTTCGCCTTGGCCGTGTGCGCATCGTGGCACTCGCCGCAGCGCGTGTGCGCCTTAATCTTGTGCAGACCCTTTTTCTGGATATCGGCATGGCATTTGGCGTTCGTGCAGTTCGAGAACAGCGCCTTGCTGTTCCAGTCGTGGGGCTTGTGGCAACCGCCGCAGTCCGGCTCCTTGGCGTGTTCCGCGGGCAGCTTGGCCTTGATATCCTGGTGACAGTCTTTGGACGCGCACCCGGCCACGGTGTTCTGGTGCGTATCATGGCATACTGTGCAGACCGTGTGTCTGGTTCCCAGGGACTGCTTGGCAGGCTCCATGTGGCACTGCGCGCAGGCTTTGGATCCGTCCCGCTTCCAATCAAAGGACACATGGCATTTGTAACAGGATTTATGGTTTTCCTTGCCGGGATTGCGCTTGCTGATTTCCGCGGGCGAGTGGCAGGTTTGCGAACAGGTGTCCATGCGGTGGCAGGACGCGCACTGCGCGAGTTCCGTGCTCTTTTTGGTATTGACATGGCCCTTTTCGGCCCAGTCGCCGCGGTGCGTGATGCTTGTCTGCGACTTGTGGCACGCGCCGCAGAACTGCTTGTTGTCGTGGCACAGGTTGCAGAACGGTTTCGAGATCTGCGCGGGCTGCTTGTGGGCTTTGTACCAATCTTTGGCCTTGTGCGTGGCCGGGGCGTTGGTCTTGTGGCAATCCATGCACAGGTCCGGGCCGTGGCACTTGGCGCATTCCGCGGTCTGCGCCATGCTGGCGTTCTTGTGCTGCCCGGCGTTGAATTCCGGGGTGTGAGGCAGGGTCACGGCCTGATGGCAACCGGGACCGCTGCACGAGCCGGCGCTGTGGCAGTTCTTGCACAGCCCGGTTTTGGACTGCGGATCTTTCTTGTGCGTATCCTTGAAATTGGCCGGGTGCGAGGGCGCGACCACTGCGGAAGATTTCTTGTGGCACGATGCGCAGAACGCCGTGGTGTGGCATGCCGTGCACTCATCGGATTCCGTTCTCTTGACTTTGCCCGCGGCGATGTCGCGCAGATGCGCGGCGTGTCCCATGGCCCATTCGGCCGGATGCGCGGTCTTGCCCTGGTGGCACGAAATGCAGAAGCCCGTGTCGTGGCATTCGAGGCACTTGTTGCTCAAAGCTGTATTGGACGCGAACAGCGGGTGCGTTTTGACAAATTCCTCGGGGTGCATGGCCCGGCCCGCGCCCTCCATCTTGAACGCCTGCCCGCGCTTGCCGTGGCAGTCGTTGCAGAACTCCGCGGTGTGGCAGTTGAGACCTTCGCAGGTTGCAACCTTGTCAGCAAACTTGCCGTGATCCTGTTTGAAAGTCTTGGCGTTGTGTTCTTTCTTGATTACATGGCAGTCGGTGCAGAAGTCGAAGGTGTGGCACTGGGTGCAGTATTTGCCGTTTTCCTTGGATTCCTTGACATGGTCGAAGCCTTCGGCTGGGTGCGGGTTCTGGGTCACATGGCAGCCCCAGCAGTATTCGCGGCTGTGGCATTTGCTGCAATCCTGGCCCGCTTCTTTTGCGTTGCGGTGATGCGGCTGCGAGATGCCCGCTTTCTTGAGCTGCTCGCCGGTGACCGAGCCGAGCTTCATGCCCTGGGGGGCGTGGCACACGCTGCACTCGGACGAGCCTTTGCCGTGCAGATCGTTGTGGCAGTTCAGGCACAGGGACCGGTTTTCTCCGGCCATGAGGGAGACCGCGGTGTCGGGCTTGTGACCCGTGCCCTTGTGGCAGACCAGGCAGGAGATATCTTTGTTGAAATGCGTGCCGTGGTTCAGCTTGATGCCGTTGACCACGATGGTTCCCTGCTTGATTTTGCCCTCGTGGCAGGAGAGGCAATTGCCTTCGGACAGGTGCGGTTCGAGGGCCTTATGGGTTTTTTCGCCGCCGCGCCTGATTTTGGCCAGGGCCATGGCGGCCACGCTGGGCGCTTTGTGGCACTCGTCGCATGGCGTGTCATTATGAAGTGACACGGCCCACGAAGCGTATGGCGCGCGCATTTCGTGGCATGTTTTGCACAGGGCGTTGGGCGCGCCGGGATGGAACAGAGCGGCGAGCAGCGCCGGGGGCAGGATCACAACCGCGAGAATCACGGCGGTTATGGCGATGGTTTTTTTGCGCCTGTTGAGGAGCTGGCTCGGGGAAAGGCTGGCGTTCTGGTTTTTGGGCATGGCTTGTGAATGGCGGGAGCGGAACAGACAGCGTGCGGCGCGGATGCGGAAACTGTTGGTGGCTTCCGGCGCGGGCGCTACAATACAGTAGGCGGCGGGAAACCGCCCAACACCCTGGAGGAACGCGAACGATGCCGGATGAACATGGAACCGTAGTGCGCGTGTTGAACAAAGATCTCGCACTGGTGCGCACGCAGCGCAGCGGCGCTTGCGAGGGGTGCACGCAAAGCGGTTCCTGCCTCACCTTGAGCGGCGCCCACGCCGTGGTGGAAATCCGCGCCCGGAACGCCGCGGGCGCCCGCGAGGGCGACTCCGTGGTGTTGCGCATGAGCGACAGCGCGTTCTTGAGCGCGTCCTTCGCCATGTACATGGTTCCGGTGGCGGCGTTCATCGCCGGCGCCATATCCGCCAATGCGCTTGCCGCACGCCTTGGATTGAACGCCGACCTCGGCGCCTTCCTGGGGGGGATTGGGCTGTGCGCCCTTTCCTTTGTCATGATGCGCGTGATCCTGCGCTTCATGCCCCACCACGAAGATGCGCTCACTCCCGTGATCGTGTCCCGAAGCGCCGGGCCGCCCCAACAGCAGGCCTGTTCCCTCACGCACCCGGACCGGACGGATTAATCCGCGAACCGTCTGTTCTGTTGTCGGACCGTTTCTCCCTTCCTTTTGGTTTTCTAAATCACTGAATAACAAACATGCCGGGCGCGCGCATTCCGCGTTCACGCCTCGACGAACAATTCATCAAATGCAGACTGATCGAAGCACACATTGCCGCACTGCAGGCAGCGCTGGGACTCGCGATCGGCCTGGCCGGGCTTGAGGCCCAGCTCCACTTCCTTGAAGTTGAGCGAACGCTCGGCGATGGTCAGCTCGGGCATGTGCGCACGAGGCTCTTCCGCAACACCGGTGATGTGCGGAATCAGCGCCTCGGGAGTGGGCTTGAGCAGTTCGCTGGGCGGCGCCGTGACTTCCTGCCCGGTCACGAACAGGTGAATGGCGCGCGCTGCGCGGCGGCCCGTGCCAAGCGCCTTGACCACGGTCTGCGGCCCCGTGAACACATCGCCCGAGGTGAACACGAACGGGATATTGGTCTGCAGGGTCTGCTCGTTGGCCGCGAATGTGGACCACTTGGTGGTTTCCACGCGGTATTCCTCGGCTTCCTTTGCCGCGAACGACAGATCCGCGCGCTGGCCGATGGCGGACAGGATGTTGTCCACTTCCATGATCGTGTTCGAGCCTTCGATGGGCACGGGGCGGCGGCGGCCGCTGGCGTCCGGCTCGCCCAGTTCCATGCGGATGTATTCGAGCTGCGCCGCATTGCCGTCCTTGTTCGCATAAATCTTGGTGGGCGCGGCCAGAAAGTGGAACTTCACGCCCTCGCGCTCGGCTTCCACGATTTCAATCATGTTGGCGGGCATTTCCTTGCGCGTGCGGCGGTACAGGAGCGTGACATCCGCGCCGCGGCGCAGACTGGTGCGCGCGCAGTCAATGGCCGTGTTGCCGCCGCCGATGACAACTACTTTCTTGCCAAGCGGAAGGGGCTTGTTCAGGCCCTGGCCGATGAGGAAGGTGATGCCGCCGAACACGCCCGGCAGGTCCTCGCCGTCGCAGCGCATGGCCGAACTGGTCCAGCAGCCAATGCCGAGCATGATGGCCTCGAAGCCGTCGTCCTCGCGCAGACTCTGGATGGTCATGTCCTCGCCCAGTTTCTTTCCGTAATGCACGGGCACGCCCAGGTTCACAACCTGCTGGCATTCCCAGTCCAGAATTTTCTTGGGGAGCCGGTACTCGGGGATGCCGTAGCGGGTCATGCCGCCGAGCTTGGGCATCATTTCAAAGATTTCGGGGCTGTGGCCGAGCCTGCGCAGGAAGAACGCCGTGCTCAAGCCCGCGGGACCGCCGCCGATCACGGCCACGCGCTTGCCTGTGTTTCTGGCCACGCGGATGTTCAGCGTCGGACCCTGGTACATCTCGATGTCCGCGGCGTACCGCTTGAGGTGGTTGATGTTCACGGCCTCGTCCACGAAGCGGCGGCGGCATGCGTCCTCGCACGGGTGCGGGCACACGCGGCCGATGGACAGGGGCATGCAGTTGCGTTCCTTGATGGTTTCCACGGCGGCCAGGGGCATGCCATTCTTGATGTAGCGGATGTAGCGCGGGATATCAATCTGCGCAGGGCAGAGCTGGCGGCACGGGGGCACGCACTCGTCGGTGCGGTTGAAGGCCAGAAGCCGCTCGGACAGGGTTTCGAGGTGCAGGACATGGTGCGGGCAGTTTTTCACGCAGGTGCCGCAGCCCACGCACAAATTCGTGTTGATGACCGGCATGTGATCCGGCCCCATCTCGATGGCGCCGAAGGGACACACGCTTTTGCAGGTGCCAAGACCCAGGCAGCTCATGCCGCATTCCTTGGCGCCGTCCCAGTACAGGGCGGCGGCGCGGCAGTCCTGGATGCCCTGATAATCGAAGCGTTCGTTTACGCGGTACGAACCGCGGCAGTTCAGAACCGCAACTTTGGGTTCAGCGTCCAGATCCACGGCCTGACCGATGGCGGCGCCCACACGGGCTGCGATGGCCGGACCGCCGGCCACGCACACATTGGCGCCGGCCTTGCCAGCCACTACCGCTTCCGCTGCGGCGTTGCAGCCCGCAAACCCGCAACCGCCGCAGTTGGCGCCCATGAGCGCCTCTTCCACCATGGCGATGCGCGGATCCTCTTCCACGAAAAACACTTTGGAAGCCACTGCCAGCAGCAGCGAACACACGATGCCAAGGCCAAACATCATGGCCACGGCGATGATAATCGGGGTGATAGACATAGCGTTATCCTTTCACCATCCCTGTGAAGCCCCAGAACGCCAGAGCCATGAGGCCCGCTGTCACCAGGCCCAAGGCCGTGCCTTCCAGCGATTTGGGAATGCGCGATATGGCGAAGCGCTCCCGGATGCCCGCGAACAGCACCAGCGCCAGGCCGAAGCCCGCGGCAGAGGCAAACGAGAACACCACCGAATTGACGAAGTTGTATTCATATTGAATGTTCAGAAGGCATACGCCAAGCACCGCGCAGTTTGTGGTGATCAGCGGCAGAAAAATGCCCAGCGCGCGATACAGCGGCGGCATGGCCTTCTTCATGAACATTTCCACGAACTGCACCAGGGTGGCGATAACGAGGATGAATACGATGGTCTGTAGGTAAACGAGGTCGAACGCCTCAAGCACGAAGGTCTGCACGGCCCAGGTAATCGCACCCGCCAGGGTAAGCACGAACACCACCGCCATGCCCATGCCCATGGCCGTATCCATTTTTTTGGATGTGCCCTGAAACGGACAGTTGCCCAGGAACTGGGCAAGAAGAATGTTCTTGACCAGAACCGCCGAAATTACCATTAAAAGAAATTTGGACAAAACGGGTCACCCCCGAAAGGTGTGTTATTTCTTGGAGCTTGCCAGGTTCATAAGCCCGAGCAGAATGCCGAGGAACACGAACGCGCCGGGCGCTTCCTTGGCGAACAGGAACGGCTTGAAGCTGGAGGCCATCACCTGATAGCCGTAGATGGTGCCGACGGCCAGAACTTCGCGGATCGCCGCAAGAACGAACAGGGCGATCGTATATCCCAGACCCAAGCCCAGGCCGTCTGCGAATGACAGCATGACCCCGTTTTTGTTTGCGAACGCCTCCGCGCGGCCCAGCGGAATGCAGTTCACCACGATTAACGGGATGAAAATGCCGAGTTGCTGGTACAGCGGGTACACGAACGCATGCGTCACCATTTCCACGATGACCACGAATGTGGCCACGATGATGATGAACATGGCGATGCGCACCTTGGGTGGAATCACATTGCGCATGGCTGATATCAGCACATTCGAGCAAACGAGCACGAATGTAACGGCCAGACCCATGCCGATGGCCTTGGAACAGAGGTCCGATACGGCCAGCGCCGGACACAGGCCCAGCACCAGGCGGAATGGCGGAATCTCTTTCCAGAATCCCTTTGTCAGTTCTTGGAAAAATCTCATGTGTCCCTGCCCGTTCCGCGGGCGGCGCGCGCCGCCCGGTTGTTTATTTCGCGGAGTTCAGTATGGAATCCTTGTTTTTAACATAAAAACCGGTAGCGTCCTTGGCCGCAGCCATGATGCCCTTTGAGGAAAAGGTGGCGCCGCTCATGCCGTCTATCTTGCCGCCGTTGACCTTGAGATCAAACGGATCCGCCACCTTGAGCTGCTTGAACGCCGCGAGGTACACCGGCTCCTGCTTTGTGCCGACGCCCTTGGTTTCCGTGTGTGTGAGAATGGCGACATCCATGATGGCGTCCGTCTTTACATCTATGGCAACCAGAACTTTGATGTTGCCGCCGAAACCGCCGGCCGAGGCGTCCACGCCCACGGCGAACACTTCGCCGCCCTTTTTGCACGGGAACACCGGCCGGATGATGTCGCGGCCCTTGTCGTCCTTGCCCGCTTTCAGCTCGATTGTGTCCACAATGGGATCGTTGTCGAAACCGGGCACGATCTGCTTGAGCTTGGGCGCATACACCTGGTTCAGCTCGGCCATCTTGATAGGCTCTTTGGTCACGGCGTACATGGCCGACAGCCCGAACCCGGAAATCACGCTAAGCAGCGTGAGCGCCACGACCATTTTAATCATTTCACGCACGGGCGCGTACCTCCTTGACAACTCCCAGAACCCGCGGGCGGACACGGTCGAGAATCGGGGTCCACAGGCTCATGAACAGAATGGCGAACGGCACGCCGTTTGGATACAGGCCGAAAATGCGGATGAGCATGACCATGACACCGCAGCCGAGGCCGAAGACTATCTTTCCGGCGGTGGTGACGGGCGCCGGGGAATACTCGGTGGAAAGGAAGAAAGCGCCCAGCATGGTATTGCCGGCCAGCACATGCAACAGGGGCGATGCGATTTTGGTGTCGCCGCCGAACCCCTGTGCCGCGGCCACGGCCGCAAACACGAACACACCCGCAAGAAACGATGCGGGAACAAGCAGGCAAATGCGTCGTCTCACAACAAGATACACGCCGCCAGCGAGCACTGCGGCCGCGCATACCCCGATGGGGCCAGCCACTCGCCCCCAGAACAAATCGGCCATGGGGATTTTCTCAACAAATGCCCCGCCGTATTTGAACAGCGCGTCCAGGGGCGCTTCCCTGGCGATGTTGGCCGCGGATTGCGCCGCTCCATGCGCCGCCGGGGAGGACCATGCGGTGATTTCCGTGGGCCATGACAGTATCAGCACCACCCACCCCAGAAGCACGGGGTGGAACGGGCTGCATCCGATGCCTCCAAAGAAATGCTTGCCGACCACAAGGGCGAACCCGACGCCCACCACCGGCGCCCACAGGGGAACGCCCGATGGCAGCAGCATGGCAAACAGGAACCCGAGATATACGGCATGCAGATTGCCGAGAGTCATGGGTCTCTTTGTAGCCTTTTGCGCCAGGGTTTCAGCGAGAACCGCTGACGCCACGCACACGGCGATTACCGCGAGTGCGCGCGCCCCGAATCTCACAAAACCCATTACCGCGGCCGGGATCAGCGCGATAATGAAGTCCAGCATGATGCTCCGCACTGAATTGCCGTTGTGGCAAAACGGCGCAGGAGACACGATGAGTCTGGTTTCGCTCATGTTTTTTGTCCGTCAATCCTCTTTTTTGTAGAGCTTCATGGCATTGACTCTATATTGATCCGGAATGCCGCGCGCGGCGCTGGGCATCCGGGTTCAACTTTGCTCCGTCTTTTTTTCTTCGCTCTGTGCGGGGGCCTCCGTGTTTGCTTCCGCGGGTTTTTCCTCGGGTTCGGCCTCCTGTGCGGGCGCGGCTTCGGCTGCGGCCACGGTCTGGTCCGCAGTCTGCTCGGCTTCGGGCTTGAACGCCGCCGGTTCGGCCTCGGGGGTCTGTTCCTCGGGGTCCTGGGCCGCGATTTCACACAGGGCGGCTTCGAGTTCGGCCTGGCGCTTGAGTTCGAGCTTGGCGATGCGGATGAATTGGAGCATGGGCCTGCGCGCCGGGCATACATATCCGCACATGCCGCATTCCACGCACGCATCCAGGCCCTGGCTGGTTTGCGCGCTCTCATATTGCTTGAATTCACAGAACCTGGTAAGCAGGTTGGGCTGCAGGTTGACCGGGCAGACCGAGACGCAGTCGCCGCAGTTGATGCACGGGGCTTCGTCCGGGATGTCCGACGCCGCGCCGTGCAGGGCGATAACCGCATCGGTTTCCCGAGTCACGGGCGCGTTGCGGTCATAATTGGCCCAGCCGGTCATGGGACCGCCCGCGACCAGGAATTCCACGCCCACGCGCAGTCCGCCGCAGGCCTCGACCACATCGCCCAGCCTCATGCCCAGGGGCACGCGCAGCATGCGGGGCCAGTACACTCCCGGGCCGGTCACGGTGATGACCTTTTCGGTCAGCGGCTTGTCCTGGCGCACGGCTTCGAGCGCGGCCAGCACGGTTTCGGCGCGCACCATGGCAATGCCCGCGTCCGCTGCGGAGCCGCCAATGGGTATCTCTTTGCCGTAATGCCTCTTGACCATGAGCAGCGGCAGGTTGTCGGGATACAGCAAAGGCGGGGTGTCAATCACATCAATGCTGTTCATGTCCTTGAGTTTGCGCATCACGCCCTTGTAGTCGTCCTGGTGGACGAGCAGGGTTGTGTGCGGATTGCCGAGCAGGTGGCGCAGCAGGGCCGCGCCCCAGCCGATTTGATCGGCGAACTGCGAGGCCACGCGGCGGTTGGTGCACACCATGGGTTCGGCGTCGTATCCGATTATTAATAAAGAATCATAAGTCTTTAATTGCATGAGGGGGTCGAGCAGAGCGCGCAGGGGCCGCGCGCTGGGGCCGGTTTCCACCACTCCGCGCCCGGTGATGATTTTCCACAGTTTTTCGCGGTCTTCAAGCAGGAAATCCTTGATTCCCTGTGCGGGCGCGGCCTCTGCGCCGGCGCCAGGCTCGAGGACCACGGCGGGCGAGTATTCGCCGAACGGCGTGGGATGCTTTTCCAGAATGTCGGCCACTGTGCCGGAAACCGGCGCGAACACATCCGCGGCGTATGCGTTTCCGGCCGTGCCGATGACCTGGCCCTTTGCCACAGTGTCGCCCTTTTGCACCGCGGGCGCGCACGCAGGCCCGGAATGCTGGCGCAGGGGAATGATCAGGCGTTGCGGCGTTTCAGGTTCCTTGATCGGAGTCTGGGCCAGCTTGCCTGCCTTGCCTATTGTCCTGTAGAGGGTTTTCTTCACTGGTGAATACTCCCGCAAAGCCGCTTGTGCATCGGATTTTTGGTCACTTTTATGCAAACGGCCGCCTTTGGCACAGCCATCATATCTTGTCACAAAAAAATTTGCAGATCAAGCCGCGGCATGGCAAATGATCTGACACCGGATAGTCTATGTGGAAATATTTCAAGTGACAATATATTTTTTTTGATTTCGGGGCATAAAAAAACGCCGGGCGCAACCCGCGCCCGGCGCCATGGTGTATATTTTTTCATTCGGTATGAATCGCGCATTTACTGAAAATACACGCGATGCGCCGTTCTTTTTGTTACTGGAAGCTGTTACTCATTGCTTTTCAGGCGCTCGATGATCTCAAGCAGCTTTGCCCCAGCCTGTGTTTTTTCCGCGTCCGTGCCCCCGAGCAGGAAGTGCACCTGTTCGAGTTCGGTGATGAGCTGCGAGAGATCCGCGGGCGGCGGCGGAGGCGTCGCGGCCCCGGGCACCATGTCCAGGCCCGCGAGCGCGCTCTTGAGTTTTTCGCGCACCACGCCGCGCTTGGCTTCGAGTCGGTTGTACTCTCGCGCGGTTTTGAGTTCGCTGATCGAGAACGAGAACGGGTTCACGGGATTGTCAATGATCTGCGGCACGCGCGCGCGCAGCTTGATGATGGCGTGGTGCAGGTCCGCCCTGTTGGCCGCGGCCTCGATTTCGATGCGCGCCCATTGGGCCACGCCCGGCAGCGGGATGGTGTGCGAGGTGCCGCGCCGCAACCAGGCCTCGTACTTGCGCTCCACGGTGTTCTTCTCGCCGTCCATGACCAGCTCCACGCGGTAGGACTTGATATAAGTGTCGCCGTTGTTTTTGAAGGCGGCGCGCTGCAGGGGCGAGAAAATTTCCAGTTCATAGGGCGTGGCCGCCTGCCCGGACAACTTGATGACCGCGCCGTCTTCGATTGCGGCGTCCACTTTGGCGCTGGCCAGCAACAGGGTTTCTCCCTTGTCGCGGTCCACGGTGGCGAAGTGGTAGCCCTGCCCGCCCTGTATGGGGCTGCGCAGCAGGTGCAGGGTCTGGTCAATGAGCAGATCCACATTTTCCCTGTAGCCTTCTCCACCCTTTTCGGTGAGTATGATGGCGTTGTCGAGGTTCTGGCGCACGGTCCACA
>JAGUYV010000432.1 GCA_020061125.1 bacterium
CCTGGCCGTGGACCTGGGCACCACCTCGGTGTGGGTCGCCCTGGTGGACGCGAACACGCGCGCCGTGCTGGCCGAGGCCGGCGACTACAACCAGCAGATTTCCTTCGGCGAAGATGTGATCAGCCGCATCATCTTCTCGGCCAAGGGCGACGGGCTTTCCGAGCTTCAAAAAGCCGCGGCCGGGAGCATCAACAAGCTCACGCAATCCGTTCTGGACAAGGCGGGCGCAAGCCGCGACGATGTGTCCTTCATCGCGGTCGCGGGCAACACCACCATGACCCAGTTGCTGCTCGGCATAGACGCGCGCAACATCCGCCTCGCGCCCTACATCCCGGCGGCGAACCAGTTCCCGCCCGTGGAGGCGGCGCAGGCCGGGCTGGACATGCCCCGCGGCGTCATGCTCTATGCCTTCCCCTGCGTGGCAAGCTATGTGGGCGGAGACATCGTGGCGGGCGTGGCCGCCTACGGCCTGCACAAACGCCCCGAGATGACGCTCTACATGGACATCGGCACCAACGGCGAAATCGTGGTCGGCAACAGCGACTTCATGATGTGCGCCTCGTGCTCGGCCGGCCCGGCCTTCGAGGGCGGCGGCCTCGAGTTCGGCATGCGCGCCACCCTGGGCGCCGTCGAGGGCTTCGCCATCAACCCCGAAAACCTCGACGAACCCATGATCCTCACCATCGGCCGCGCAAAGCCCATCGGCATCTGCGGCTCCGGCATCATCACCCTGCTGGCCGAACTCATGCAATTCGGCATCCTGCTGCAGAACGGCAAGTTCAACCCCGACGCGCCCACAAAGCGCGTGCGCCAGGGCAAAGACGGAACCCTGGAATATGTGGTGGTCTGGAAAGACGACGCGGGCGTGGACTCGGACATCGTGATCACCGAGCCGGATGTGGACAACCTCGTGCGCGCCAAGGGCGCCATGTTCTCCGGCGCGCACACCCTGGTCGAGCATGTGGGCCTCACCATGGACACCATCGAGCGCGTGGTCATCACAGGCTCGTTCGGCAACTTCGTGAACCTGGCCAAGGCCGTGTTCATCGGACTGCTGCCGGACATCCCCGCGGACCGCTTCTTCTACATGCGCAACGGCTCGCTGGCCGGCGCGCGCCTGGCGTGCGTGGACCGTGCGTTCCTGCGCACATGCGAAGAGGTCTCCCGCATGATGACCCATGTGGAGTTGAGCGAAGCCCCGGCTTACATGGACAAGTACATGGCCGCCCAGTTCCTGCCGCACACGGACGCCAGCCTGTTCCCGAATGTAATGCAAGCTCTAAGGAAATAAAGGAAAGAGATTCGCATAATGAGCAGCAAACCCAAAGCCATCGCCGTCGCCGGCAAAGGCGGCACCGGAAAAACCACCACCACGGCCCTGATTATCCGGCAGTTGCTTAAACGCAACTTCGGGCCTGTCCTGGCCGTGGACGCCGACGCCAACGACAACCTCGGCGCCTCCCTCGGCGTCAAGGACTACAAGACCATCAGCGGCGTGCTCTCCAGTTTCATGGATGCACGCAAAACCATGCCCGAGGGCATGACCAAGGAAGCGTGGATGGACTACCAGCTCAACTCCGCGCTCGAAGAGACCAAAAACTTCGACCTCGTGGTCATGGGCCGCAAGGAAGGCGAAGGCTGCTACTGCTATCCCAATTCCATGCTCCGCAATTTCCTCGAAAATCTGCGCGAGAACTACAGGTTCATCGTGCTGGACAACGAGGCCGGCCTGGAGCACTTGAGCCGCGGCACCACGGACCATGTGGACATGCTGCTCGTGGTCAGCGACCACGCGTTCAAGGGCCTGCGCACCGCGGCCACCATCGGCGGCCTCATCAAGGATCTGAACCTGGATGTGCGCAGCGTGGGCCTGGTCATCAACCGGTTCATCCCGGACATGGAAAAGGAGCTGGAGCCGCTCGTACAGGCCTCGGGCATGCCCGTCATCGGAACCATTCCGCAGGACGCGCTTGTGCAGAAAGCCGACGCGCGCATGGCCTCCATGCTCGAACTGCCCGACGATTCCGCCGCGGTCCAGGCCGTGGAGGACATCGTGGCGCGGACCCTGGACATCATCGGCGAGCAGTCAAAAGCGTCGTGACGCGTCCGGACCTTTTGAAAGGTGTTGGAAATCTCAAAAACCAGCAGCACGCCCGGCGCGGGACCGGCTCACCTGGGACCGCATCCGGGCCTGGCATAAAACACATTGCCAACAGGGAGGATTTCTCACAATGGAGAAAATCAAGAAGAAACTGTTCGACGGAAGCGACATCGAAATTCTCGGCCCCACCTACGAACCCGGCAAGCCCGAGGGCAAGGGTGAGTGGAAGAACAAGATGCAGGACCGCAACGAGTACATCAAGTATCTGAAGCAGGCGGAACGCTACTGGTACAACAGCGACTGGTTCGGCAGCGAAAAGCGCAAGAACCCCGCGTGAGGACCGGCCCGCGCGCCGATCCGCCCGCGTTCCATACACTAACAGGGGGTGAAGTTCATTGGCATTTGAAGTGCAAAAAACCAGCTACTCCGGCAGCATCAGGGAAATGACGCTGGGCGGCGCCAAGACTCTCAAGGTCGGCGGCGAAACCGCTTATCCGTTCTATTCCTTCGAGGGCGCCATGCCCAACCTGCCCAAAATCGCCATGGAAGTTCTGGACAGCGAGCCAGAGGAATGGGCCGCCGCGGCCCTCGAACCCTTCAAGGATGTCGTGTCCGACCCCGTGGCCTGGGCCAAGAAGTGCGTCAACGATTACGGCGCGGAAATGATCTGCCTCAACATGGTCAGCACCGACCCCAACGGCATGAACCGCAGCGCCGCGGACGCGGCCGCCGTGGCCAAGTCCGTTGTGGACGCCGTGGATGTGCCCGTGATCGTGTTCGGCACGCTCAACGCCGACAAAGACACCGAACTGCTCAAGCTCGTGGCCGAGCAGAACGAGGGCAAGAACATCATCATCGGCCCCGTGCAGGAGTCCAACCACAAGCAGGTGGGCGCGCCCGCCATCGGCTACAAGCACACGGTCGTCGCCAACACGCCCATTGATGTAAACCTGGCCAAGCAGCTCAACATCCTGCTCGGCAACCTCGGCGTGCCCGACGACAAAATCCTGGTTGACCCCACCGTGGGCGGCATCGGATACGGCCTCGAGTACACTTACTCGGTCATGGAGCGCGACCGCATGGCCGCTCTGGTCCAGCAGGACGACAAGCTGCAGAACCCCATCTTCTGCTTCGTGTCCAAGGAAGTCTGGAAGACCAAGGAAGCCAAGATGGGCGCCGACGATCCCACCATGGGTGACCCGGCCAAGCGCGGCGTGCTCATGGAAGCCATGACCGCCGCCACCCTGCTTCTGGCCGGCGCCAATGTGCTCGTCATGCGCCATCCCGAAGCCATCAAGCTCGCCAAGGCCCTCATGGCCGAACTGGCTTGATCGCGCAGTAACACCACAGGACCAAACAGCCGCGGCGGTGAAGCCTGCGCTTCACCGCCGGGACTTCCTGTTTGGCGGCGCATGCAATCGGAAATCCTCCAAACGCACGGGGGGGGAATCCGCAATCCGCTCGCGGCGCGGCAACGCGCGCCGCATGGCTCTGGTGATTTTTGCATCACGCTTGAACAATATTAAATCTCATTTGGAGGAGGTCCATTCATGGCCGCAAAAATTATTGACGGCAAAGCCATCTCCCAGGCTGTCAAGGACGAGGTTACCAAAGGCGTAGCCGAACTCAAGGAAAAGACCGGCGTGCAGGCCGCCCTGGCCGTGGTTCTGGTCGGCGAAGATCCCGCATCCCAGGTGTATGTGCGCAACAAGGGCATCGCCTGCGAAAAGTGCGGCATCAAGTCCATCGAGCACAAGCTGCCCGCGGACACCACCCAGGCCGCTCTCAACAAACTGGTCGAAGATCTCAACAACGACGATTCCGTGCACGGCATCCTCGTGCAGCTTCCCCTGCCCAAGGGTTTGAGCGACGACGAGGTGCTCAACCTCATCAACCCCGCAAAAGATGTTGACGGCTTCCACCCCATCAATGTGGGCAAGTTCCTCACCATCAAGAAATATGCCGACATCCAGGCGTCCGGCGTGTTCCTGCCCTGCACCCCGCACGGCTGCATCGAGCTGCTGGACCGCAGCGGCGTGGACCTCAACGGCGCCAACGCCGTGGTCGTGGGCCGCAGCAACATCGTGGGCAAGCCCGTGTCCCTGCTCCTCATGAGCAAGAACGCCACCGTGACCATCGCCCACTCCCGCACCAAGGACCTGCCCGGACTGATCAAGTCCGCGGATGTGGTCGTGGCCGCCATCGGCATGCCCGAATTCGTCAAGGGCGAATGGATTAAGCCCGGCGCAGCCATCATTGATGTGGGCATTAACCGCATGCCCCCCAAGGAAGAGGGCGGCAAGGACCGGCTCGTGGGCGATGTGGAATACGAAGCCGCGGCAGCCGTGGCCGGCTGCATCACCCCGGTGCCCGGCGGCGTCGGACCCATGACCATCGCCATGCTCATGAAGAACACCCTGCAGTCCGCCACGCAGTTCGCCGCCAAGAAATAACTCGCGGCGCAACGCGCAAATTCAAACCGGCAAGCAATCTCAAAAGCCGCGCTCTTTCAAAAGAGCGCGGCTTTTTGCCGCGGCGCATGTCCCACGCGGGGAAATTCATTCAAATAATGCTCCATGGACATTGATATTAATACTGGGCGCGGGCTGTGGCGCCGCGCCCGGCTGTTGCCTTTGCGCAGGGGAGGAGTTTAACGCCGCGCGCAAGCGCGTGCGTTGAGATTGATGCTGCCGCGGAATTACGCCAGACATCTGGACTGGGGCGTGCTGCTGTGCGCGCTGGGCCTTGCGATCACGGGCCTGGTCTTCATTTACACCATGTCGTGGATCGAGGGCATGAGGCGGCCGCTGCTGCATTATTTCATCCAGCAGAGTGTGTGGCTGTGCATCGCGGCTGCGGCTGCGTACGGGGTTCTGGCGCTGGATTACAAGCTGTGGACGCGGGTCTCGTGGGTTGTGTACCTGGTGAACATCGCGCTGCTGGTCGCGCTGCTGGTGATAGGGCGCAAAACGCACGGCGCGGGAAGCTGGTTCTCGCTGGGGCTGATGAAGTTTCAGCCAAGTGAAGTGACCAAGATATTTTTCATCATCACATTCGCGCATTTTCTGGCGCGGTATACGCCGGAGCTGAACCGGCCGTGGGTTCTGGGCATGGCGGTGCTGCAGTTCGCGGTGCCGTTCGGGCTGATTGTGCTGCAGCCGGACATGGGCACGGCGGTGGTGTATGTGGCGATTTTCGCGGGCATGCTGTTCGTGGCCGGGCTGGACGGCGTTCGCATCGTTATCGCGGGGGCGGTGGCGCTGTCCGCGGCCATTGTGGCTCTGCCTCTGGCGCTCAAGGGATATCAGATGGAGCGGCTGCTGCAGTTCCTGCACCCCACATCGGACGCGGCGGGCAGCGGATGGCAGTTGCACCAGGCGCATGTGGCCATGGGTTCCGGCGGGGTGTTCGGCAAGGGGCTTTTCCACGGGAGCCAGGCCGCGCTGGGATTCCTGCCCGCGGCGCACACGGATTTCATCTTCGCGGCCATCGTGGAGCAGGCCGGCCTTGCGGGCGGGCTGGCTGTGCTGGCCATGTTTCTGATTCTGCTGTACCGCATTCTGCGCATCTCCCTGCGCGCCGAGGACATGTTCGCCACCTGCATGGGCGCGGGGGTGTTTTCCATGATCGCGTTCCAGGCGGTGATCAACCTGGGCATGACGGTGGGGTTCCTGCCGATCACGGGCATTCCGCTTCCGTTCGTTTCATACGGCGGCAGTTCGCTCATAACGAGCTTTGCGGCCACGGCCCTGGTGCTGAACATCTCCGTGCGGCGCAAGAAGCTGATGTTTTCATAGACGCGGCGCGACGCCCGGTGTTCTTTTGGCGGCCGGACAATTATGATAATGGGTCAATAGACTGGAGAAAGGCGCGGAGAAAGCATGACACGGGACAATGAGCTGATCGGAGTGGCCCTGGCGGCCGGAAAAGGCACGCGCATGAGCGGGGATCTGCCCAAGGTGCTGCACACGCTTGCGGGCAAGCCGCTGGTGCTGTATGTCACGGACCTGATGGCCCGCCTGAACCTGGACCGGCGCATTGTGGTCACGGGCTACCGGCACGAGATGGTGGAAGCGGTTCTGCCCGGTGATGTGGGCGTGGCGTACCAGGAGCAACAGCTCGGCACGGGCCACGCGGTGCAGTGCGCCGCGCCCCTGTTCCGCGATTCCGCGGGCACCCTGCTGTTGCTTTACGGCGATGTGCCGCTTCTGCGCGCGGAGACGCTGCGCGCCATGCTGGACGAACACGC
>JAGUYV010000315.1 GCA_020061125.1 bacterium
CCCATGTACGCCGCCATGTCCGCCACGGGCTTGAGCCACTTCTGCACGTCCATTCCAAAACTCTTCATGATCGTGCTGGATTCCACGATCTCGGGCATGGTCTGCGGCAGCGTCTTGGCGCTGGCGGTCAGAAAGTCGAACACTTCGGCCGCCTTCTGCGCGCTGCCGTACATGGTTTCGAGCCGCACGCGCGCCGTCTCCATGCTCCCCGCCGTATCGAGCACGCCTTTGCCAAGATTGCGAATCGCGTCCAGCGCGCCCGCCGCGCCCCCCAGCGCCAGCATCTGGCGCACCATGCCCTTCACGGCCGCGGAACCGTTGTTCAGCGTGTGGTTAAAGGCGTCCACGGCCGCGCCGCCCGCGCGGAACGAGGCCGCGAGGTTTGCATTGCTCTGCGCCACGGCCTGCTGCGCGCGCCGCAGCGCGCCGCTGATTTCGTCCTTCAGGCTTATGGTGATCTGCACTTTGTCCTGGGCCATGTTTGCGTTCCCGTCCTGTCAGGCGTATAATGAAAGTGTCATGACAAGCCTGTTCTTCGCCATCTTCTTCTACCTGCTCTGCGGCCTGGATTTTCTCTGGCCCGTGCCGCAGGTCTTTTTTGCTCTGTGCCTTGTGTGCGCAGTTCCCGAGGCCATCGTGTTTTTCATATCCCTGATTCCCAGCGGCTCATCCCGCCCGCGTTAATCCTTTTCCTTGATTTCCTCGAACCTGGCCCGCAGCGCTGTCCATCGTTCCGTGTCGCCGTCCCCGGCCGCTTTCATGTCCAGGTAGTCCCCCAGGCTCTCTTTCCACCGCGCCCCGCAGTTCAGCTTGAATTCCTCCATGAGGTCCGACAGGCCGTGGCTTTCCAGCGGGTCCGCGTCTCCGGATCCGCACAGCATCTGCACCCAGAAATCCTCCCACTCCTTGCGCCGCGTCGCCGCCGCGCGCGCTTCGCGATCCAGGTGATCCAGATAAATCCGCACCGTGGCCCACGGCGTGAGCCACATTATTCTCCTGTGCTTTGTGCAGTCTCCTCTTGCGGCGTGTGCGACGGCTCTGTCAACGCCGTCTCCGGCGCCGGAGGCATCAGCTTCGCGGCTTCCTTCCCGGCCAGGCTCCACGTTTCGAACCACGAGGAGACCGGGTTGACCGATAAAAAATCGCGCACCACTTCCGCGGCCATGCCCGGGTCTATGGTCCAGGTCACAAGGCGGCGGTGCTCGTTCCAGTCCCGGATTTCATGCGCGCGCTTGCCGTGCGGCAGCAGCACGATGCCGCAGATCTCGATGGCGCGGTCGCCCAGGCCGCACAGCATGTCCAGCTCGCTCATCCCCTGCGTGAACAGCCCGATCACGTCCGACAGCTCGGCCAGTATCATCTTGAGCTGCCCGCCAACCAGCCTGCGCTGGTCGTATTTGCGCCCGTCCTCGAATGTGTATGTCTTGATGGTGTTTCCGTCCGGCATGGGTGTTGCTCCTCTCGATTGTTTATTTCATGATTCCCTGACGCGGATCGGGATTGCGGGCCGGGCGTTCCCGCCCGGTCCCGCATCTCTATCCCATTGCGCCCCTCATTGGGCTTTGGGTCTCGAACCTTTTCACCGCGGAGACACGGAGTCGCGGAGTGGTTCTTTCCGCGCGGCCCCTGGCCGCGCCCCCTGTGTTCTCTGTGCGCTCTGTGGTGATCATTGCCTTCGCCTTGCCTTTGCTTTTCCCTACGCGCTACTCGCTACACGCTACACGCTCACCTCACGCCGCATACGACGCCTGCATGTTCTCCACGATGCAGATCACGCTGCCGTAGGTGGCGTCCTGCAAAACGTCCAGGGTCAGCGTCTCGCCCAGCAGGCGGTTGTCGTCGGCCACGGGGCCGGTTTTGATTCCCACCTTGGGGAACACAAGCTCCACGGTGTAGTAGCGGCCGGTCTCGTAGGCGCTCTTGCCCACGAATTTCACATAGATGCTTGTGGTCCCGTTTTCCTCAAGGAGCTGCTGCCACACATAGCTGCGCATCTGCCTGCGCAGGGTGATGGTCTGCGCCCGCTGCCCGCGGATCACGCCGCCCGCGAACGAGCCGCCCGCCTCGGGGCACTCGTACACCTCGATGTTGTTGTTGAACGCCCACTCCAGCCCCTTGCTCTCGGCCTTCACATGCACGCCCCCGGCCAGGGCGCTGCCGTCCCAGGCGCCGCCCACGATGACCGTGGCGTTGCCAAGAAGCATGATGTCTTCGTCCACGCGGTTGGGCGCCGTGCCCCACGCCGCGGCCGTGCGGTACACCACCTTGTAGTCAATGGTGCCGGCCACGGCCAGGCTCGTGATGTTGATGGTGGTCGTGCTCACGGATGTCACGGTGACCGGCTCCCACACGCCCGCGCTGGTCTCGGCCAGGATCTGATGCACGTTCTCGGCCAGGTCATCGAGCACTGCCGAAGCCACCGTGAGGCTGGTGGCGCTGCCCGCCGCGCTCACCGTCTCGGTGGCGGGCAGGTCCTTGTCGTACTTGCCCGTGCCCTTGATCTGCGCGGACAGCTTGATGAACGCGTTGTTGTCGAACGACAGCGACAGGCTGTCCACGCAGCAGCTCACCAGGCGGCGCTTGGCGATGTTGCCGCCGTACCGCGCGGCCAGGGTGAAGGTCGGCGGAAACTGATCGTCCGTGGGCGTGATCGTGTGCTTCTTGCCCGCCACGCCCACATTGGCCGTGCTCACCGATCCGAGCGCGTAAGCCGCCAGAAACGCCAGGTGCTGCGCCTGCATCTTGCTCGTTTCGAGAGTGAACCCGGCGCGCATGCCCAGGTCGTACATCACATCGGCCTCTTCTTTGCCGGTCATTTCATCCGCGTTGCTCTCGCGCAGCGGCTCCAGGTTGGGCACCGACGAGATGTCGAACAGAAACGAAGTGTCCAGGGTCTGCGCCGTGTTCAGCCCGGACTCCTTGCTGTTGGCGCTGGCCGCCACCCACGAGTTTTTGGTTACGAAATTCGGAACGCTCATTTCTTGTCACCTGCTTTCTGCTCGGCCGCGGGTTTCGCGGGCGCGCTCTTCTTGTCCGCCTCGGGCGGCGGCGGGTCCGGGATGGCGTCAAAGTCCTTTTTGTTCCGAAGCGGCACGGCGTCGTACACAGGACCGTGCTTGAAGCTCACCCCCGCGCACTCGCCCTCGATCACCGTGAACGGCTGCGCGCCTTTCTTGAGCCGGTATTTCATAACGATGCAACTCCTTTCCTTGTGTGCTTAAAGAACCACGGCCGCGGCGAACGCCGTGCCGTAAATAATCGCCGTATCGTCCGCTTCAAGCCGCTCGTCCCGCACATGCTCGAACGGGCTTAACCCGGCAAGACCCAGGTCGTTGTCCTGGAGGGTGTCGAATATCCCGTCCAGCATGGCATAGGCCCCTTTCTCCGCGGTGCGCGCATCAGACTCTCCGGCCAGGCTTTCGGCGCACACATAGATCGCCCACTGCTTGATGTTCGCGGCGCTGCGCAGCGCTTCCTCGGAATCGCTCGAGCTGCCCGAGTACACCACCAGGATGGCCGGCAGCCCCAGGACCGCGCGCTCGAAGTCCACGATGTCCGGCCTGTCCCCGAACGATACGATCTGGTCGTCGGGCACGAAGTCCAGCGCCGTGCTGTCCTGCAAGGCCTCGATGATCGCGGCCTCGATGCTTGCGATGGCGGGGCGGCTCATCCGTCCTCCGGCTTCCGGCTTCCGGCTTCCGGAAAGTCAAGGGCAAAGATTACCACGGAGATCACGGAGGCGCGGAGGTCACGGAGAACCCGTGGTTTTGCGCGGCCGCAGGCCGCGTCCCTGTGTTTCCCTGTGGCCTCTGTGGTTGTCATTGCCTTTCGCCTTTGCCGGATCCCCGGCCGTTCTCATTTTTCCCCGGTGTAGAATTCGCCGAGTTTCTTTTTGTGATGCTCGCGGTCCGCGGCCGTGACCTCGATGTATTTCCATCCAGGAATCGTGACCTGTTTGCGCAGCACGAACAGGGGCTTGAGTTTGCGCTTTCCGATTTTCTGCATGATGATGCCCACGGATTTTCCGGCCGGAGTCTTGAGCAAGAAAGTGTTTTCATATTCCCTGGGCGCGCGGTTGATTCTTTCATCCACGGGAATGGCCAGCGCCTTGGCGCGTTTTGGCCGCACCGTGCCGCCGTGCCACAGCAGGCGCGCGCGCTTGTCCGATGTGCCGATCTCCAGCCTGTCGCCAGTCACGCGGAACTGGATGCTGCGATAGAGCCGCCTGGTGAGCGTGAGGGTTTTGCCGCCTTTCATGGCCGCGCGCCCGCTCTTTTCCCAGTCGGTTTCCTGGCCCTCTTCGCGGAAGGTTTTCGCCAGGCTGCGCATCTGCTGCGCGGCAACCAGTTTCATGGGCGCGCGTTTGTCCGCACCGGCGCGCGCGGCCATCTCGTTCAGCCGCTTCACCGCGCCGCCAGGCGGGTCCATCGTCACCGTGAATTTGAATCCGCTCATTGTCCGGCTCCCGCCTCCCGGCTTCCGTCTTCCGGCAAGGCAAAGGCAAAGGCAAAGATTACCACGGAGAACACGGAGGCTCGGAGTCCACGGAGACCCCCCGTTTTTGCGCGGCCCAAGGCCGCGTCCCTGTGCTTCCCTGTGCGCTCTGTGGTTATCACTGTCTTTGCTTTTCCCTTGTCTTTGCCTTTGCCTTTGCCCTTGCTTTTCCCTGCGCGCTACTAGCTGCGCGCTGCACGCTGTCAGAACCCGTCCAGGCTGTCCCTGAAATCGCTTGCCGCCGAGTGCGTGCTCTCCACTCCGTTGTCCGCGGCCTGGGCCGCGGGCGCCGAGGTGTTGCCGAGCGTGCCCAGGCCCGACGCCAGGTCGCGCAGAAATCTGATGCTCGCGTCGTGATCCGCCTTTTCCTCTTCGGCCTTGAATCCCCTGTTGCGGTTCAGCTTGTACACGGCCAGGTTCGCGGCGTGCGGCGCCAGCGCGGCCAGGGCCGCGGCGTCGGTCACGGGCACCGTGTATTTTGGCGCCAGGTATGTGTTGATGATTCCGTCCGCATAGGCGATGGCCGCGGCCACCACCGCGGCGTCCGCCTCGCCGTCCCCGTCGAAATCCGCCAGCTTCACCAGCCTGGCCGAGCCGCCCAGCGCGGCCTCGATGTCCGCTTGCGTGCAGTAAGGCATGTCAGTCCTCCGTCTTCCGCCGTTTGACTTTGATTTTGCTTTTCCCTGCGCCCTCTGTGGCCTCTGTGGTTATCCTTGCTTTTGCTTTTCCCTACACGCTACTCGCTACGCGCTACACGCTTCAGCCTTTTCCGCAACTGGAACGCGTAATCCACGCACGGGCCGGCATGATACTCGCAGACCCGCGCGAAGTCCATGATCCGCAAACCCTTCTGTTCGCCAAGCAGGCCCGCGCCCGTGGCGTTGATGTACCGGGTTTCGCTCCAGCGCTCGAACCACATGCGGTAAGCCGCCAGGCTCTGCATGTACGCGCCGCAGGTGGCCACGGCCCGGCCGTGCATGTCGCGCGTCTCCGTCACCGTCTCGTGCTCCGGACGCTTCTCATCCAGCGGGAAACTCAAGTCCAGGCCCGCGAAGATTACAGGGTCCGCGCCCATGACCGTGGCCAGCATCATCGCCGCCCAGCCCACGGTGCCGCCGGGCGCAAGCGCGCCAAAGTAATGGCGCGCTCTGTGAAAATAGCGCGCTTCGACCTCGCGCCAGAACCCGGTCCACGCCGGGTTGTCCGGGTCCGCGCTCACATCCTCGGTGTACAGCGCCATGTCGTCAGGCTCGAACAGGCTCACCAGGTCGGGGTCCTGGTACGGGCACAGCGCCACCAGGTCCTTGTGCGGCCGGTAGTTCTCGAAGAACCAGGCCGTGTGCGCCTGCGGGTCGCAGGTCACCGTAAGGTCCGGAACCACGCCGAAGTTCAGGCACCGGTCGAGCGCCGCGTCCACGGCAATCACCAGGAACTCGCCCTGGCGCTCGTTCAGCTCCGGCAGAATGCTCTCGAGGCTCGGCCCCGCGTTGGCCACAACCGCCGGCACAGCGCGTCCCTTAAACATGCCGAACCAGCGGCGAACCCCGTTCATCCGCGCCACGCGCGGCCAGTTCGCGCGCCAGTTGCTCCACCACATGGGCAGCAGCGCTTCGGATATCCTGTAGTGTTCCGGCCTGGCCGCGGCGTTCATGACCGTCACTCCCCGGTTGCGCCTGGGTTCGCGCCGTGCGCGCCCAGGATTTCCGCGATGATCCCGTCTTTTTTCGTGGCCGTCAGGGTGATGCCGCAGCACTGCGCGAACTCCTTGAGCTGCGCCACGGTCATGGACTGGAGCTTTTGCTCATCCGCGCCCGCGGCCGGCGTCGCGTCGGCCGGCGTCGCCTCGCGCGTGACTTCGAGCCACGGGTCGTTCAGTATGCGGTCCGTCATCTGCTCATCCGTGAGCGTCACGGGCGCGCGCCCGAACGCGAATCCGCCGCGGCTGTAGCGCCCGCTCGGGTGAGACCCTCGAACCTTCACTTTGTATGGCATGGGCTTCCTCTTTCGTCAGGTTGCGGCCGGGCTGAAAGGGGGCGTGGCGCTTGCGGCCACGCCCCCCGTGAGCGCGGCCATGTCAATGGTTCAGTTCTTGATCTTGATGATGTGGTACCACGCGCCCGGAACCACGGTCCAGTACCCGCGGCCTACGTACACGTACTCGTCGAAGTCCACGAAGTGGTCCGAGTTTTCGCCCTTGATGCGCGTGTTGAACGATTCGTTCTCCACGTACAGCAGCGGCCTGATCTGGTCGTTCTCGGCGCCCTCGCTCGTGTCCCCGATGTACATCGGAAACCAGTCGTCCGCGTCCGTGAGCTTCGAGGACACGAAGATGTTCCTGGGGTCAATCTCGCCCGCGTAGGAGTTGCTCTCCGGCCCGGAGCCGAAATCCAGCAGCTCCGCGGTGAACAGCTTCTTGAGCTTGCGCTCGAGCGCGGGCGGGCAGCACACGGCGTTGGGCTTAACGTCCAGGGTGCGCGTGTCGTCCGCGCTGGTAAGTCCGAACTTGAATCCCTGCATGGCCGTGCACGCGGAGTCCCAGTCCGCGGCGAGCTGCGCGTAGGTAGTCCCCGTGCCGCCCAGCAGGTTGTCGTTCACCACGCCGTCCTTGCCGCTCGGGTGGCTGTCGTCGAACAGGGGCTGGCCGTCGTAACACAGGTCGGTCTCCCCGTTGTTCAGCGCCGCCCACATGAGTTCGCTCGGGTGCACGGCCGCGTCGTTGCCCATCTTGCGCAGCAGCGCTTCCTGCGACGCCGTGGCCGATTCCTCAAGCTCCTTGCGGCCCACGGCGATGGCCTCGCCGAACTGCTGGCAGGTGGCGATGGCCTCGTCGTCGCTCACCCGGTACACGCGCGGCGTGTCCTTGATCAGCATCAGGCCGGGGGTGTTGCGCAGAAAGCCCATCTTCAGGATGCGGCTCGATGGGCTGGGCACGAAGGTGCACAGCTTCAGGTGCGCCTGGTTCTTGGCCACGCGGTCGTAGCTCTCCAGGGGCAGGATCCGTAAATTTTCGCGTTTCACGCTTAATGGCATTGTCTCACTCCTTCTGTTCCGTCATGCCGGGCAGCGCCCGGGATTGTGTTACGAGCCGGTTTTCACGGCGTCGTCAATGTCCAGCACGGCGCGCGTCGCGGTGAGGATCTCCGCGAACTCGCCCGCCAGGATCGCGTTCGACCCGGAAGCCAGGCCCGCGGAGGGCAGCACGGTCTGGTTGTCGGCCCAGTACGCTTTTTTGCCCAGGTCCGTTTGGGCCAGGCCCGAGCTGGCGAACTCGTGGTCACCGTCCGCGTGGACCACCACATACTTGTCGCCGTCCGCTCCGCCCGTGTTGTCCACGGCCTCGATGGACACGCCCACGGTCTTCACGCCCGCGGCGTCCTGGGCGTTCACCGCGTAGCCCGAGAGCACGCCCACGCCCACGCCCGCGGGGATCACTTCGTCCGCGGCCACGGGATACGCGCGCCGCTTGGTCACATTCTTGTTCGGGGTGTTCCGGTCCTGCGTTGTGGCTGTCATGGTGTTTCCTCACTCCTTCCCTGTGTCGGGTTGTTTTTTTCGGGCGTTCACTTTCCGGGCGCCTTGATGCGCCCGGATCTGGCCTGCGCCAGGTACCACTCGCGCGACACTTTCATGTCCTTGGCGTGCGCGTCGTAATACTCGGCCGCGGCCTTCTCCGCGAAGTCCACGCCCGCTCCGTCCGCGGCCCCGGCCAGCTCGCGCGTCTCCGGGCCAATCACCGGCCGCTGCGCCAGCATGCGCATGAACTGCGCCCGCGCCGTGACCTTCACGGTCTTGCCGCCTTCGCTGAAGTCAATCGTCTCCGCGGCGTCGTCCAGCGCCAGCAGCGTGGACACCGTGCCGCCCGTTTCGTGCGGCAGCATGCGCCCCTCCTTGACCAGCCCGTCGCAGAACGAGACCATGCGGTTCCTGGTGAGTTCGTCCGTGGCGGCCTTGCCCGCG
>JAGUYV010000144.1 GCA_020061125.1 bacterium
ATCTCCACGCCCGCGCAGGCGCGCCTGGCCGCGGGCCTGGCCGACGGCGTGATCATCGGCAGCGCCATCGCAAAAATCATCGAGAAAAATCTCCAGTCCCGTGATAAGATCATTCCCGAAATCGGCGCGTTCATCTCAAGCGTGAGGCGCGCCCTGGATGAACCCGCAACTTAACTCATGCGTCAATAAAGGGGAACGCGTTCATGCACATCAACGATCTGCTCAAACAGATGGTCCAGGCCAACGGGTCAGACCTGCACCTCAAGGTCGGCAGCCCGGCCATCATGCGCGTGGACGGCACGCTCATGCCCATGAACAAGGAGCGCTTGAGCGCGGACGCCATCAACCAGATGGTGTTCAACATCCTGAACGAGAAGCAGAAAAAGGAATTCACCACGGGCAACGAGCTGGACTTCGCCTACGGCGTGCCGGGCATCGCCCGCTTCCGCGTGAATCTGTGCGTGCAGCGCGGCACCGTGCGCGTGGTCATGCGCATTGTGCCCTTTGAAGTCAAAAACTTCCGCGAGTTGAGCTTGCCCGAGGAGCCGCTCACCTACATGTGCGGCCTCAACCGCGGCCTGGTGCTCGTGACCGGCCCCACCGGCAGCGGCAAATCCACGACCCTGGCCGCCATGATTGATTTCATCAACAACACGCGCAACGCCCATGTCGTCACCGTCGAGGACCCCATCGAATTCCTGTACCGCGACAACCGCTGCATCATCAGCCAGCGCGAAATCGGCACCGACACCGAGTCCTTCACCATCGCGCTCAAGCGCGTGCTGCGCCAGGACCCCGATGTCATCCTCATCGGTGAAATGCGCGACCTCGAAACCATCGCCACCGCGCTCACCGCCGCGGAAACCGGCCACCTGGTCTTGAGCACCCTGCACACCACGGACGCCCCGGGCACCATTGACCGCATCATTGATGTGTTTCCCCCGCACCAGCAGGCCCAGATCCGCATCCAGCTCGCCGCAGCCCTGCGCGGCATCGTGTGCCAGAAGGTGCTCCCCAAAATCGAGGGCGCGGGCCGCCTCCCCGTCACCGAGATCATGATCGTTACGCCCACCATCGCCAAACATATCCTTGATGGCGTTTCCCATGTCCAGATGTACGAGGCCATGTTCAACTCCCCGGATTACCTCAACATGCACACCATGAACCAGGACCTGGTGCGCCTGGTCAAGGCCGAGGCCATTACCCTGGAGACCGCACTGGCCGCAAGCCCCAACCCCGACGAGTTCCGGCTCAACATGCGCGGTATCTTCATCGGCGGCACCAAGGACGGCATCGGCACGCCCTCGGGCGGCGAGTTCTCGGGCCGCTACGGCGGCAAGGGCAAAAAGTAGCCCGGCAGGCGCGCAGCCCCCGTAGTCTTTATCGAAGCAGCCGTTGAAAAACCAGTCCGGCATACGCTGATAATTTGATATGTCCCAAATTTGCATGGTAAGATCCGCCAATCATTTAAGAATATTTCTTTTTGAGAAGCTGGCATTTTCATTTATATGGCTGTAACTCTGAAATCGCCGAATGGGCGTCATTCCAGCATGTATTTGGCTGGAACCCACAGGCGATATGGAGCAAGGAGCTTGTTAGACGGCTATGTTCATTTCCCGGATTTCAAGGTTGGCAGGTTGGATTAACTGATTGCCTCAATGCAATCGCCGTTATCGGCGTGGCCATGGATTCCAACCGTCGTTGGAATGACGAAATTAAACATACTCGACAGCAGAATCGCCGCCGCCATGTTCGTGTTCCTGTTGTTAAATTTTCAATAAAGTGTCGTAGTCGTCTCTGGCGAAGTAGCGCAGGCGCAGCTTCCCGTTGGGGCGCGCCGTGACTTTGGTGACCGAGCAGTTCGGCACCCACACCCTGTCCATGCGTGCCAGCTCCAAGGGATTGTGCTGCAGCAGGTATGACGCCAGATAGAGGATGAAGTAACCGTGGCACACGACCACGATGTGCCGTCCGGGCGCGTCGTCGAGCAGGTTCAGAGCGCGCTCGAGGCGAAGGCGCACGGCGTCCACGCGCTCGGTGCCGGGGATGCTGTCCGCCACGCGCCATGCGGCGAACAGGGCCGAGCCGGTGGCCATGAGCATGCGCCGGTACACGGGGAAGGGCATGTCTTTGGGACCGAGCTTGAAGCGCGAGTCCCTGGCGCTTCGTTTTTTGAAAAACTCGAAGATGCCGGAAACATCCACCTCGCGCACCTCGGGTAGAAGCTGCACGGGCAGGTCCAGGCGCGTGGCGATGGCCGCGGCCGTGTCGTAAGTGCGGCCCAGCGGGCTGCTGAACACTGCATCCGCCACGCCCAGGCGGTGAAAGAAGTCCGCGGCGCGCGCGGCTTCCTCTCGCCCCAGGTCCGAGAGCGGAATGTCGTCCGCGGACGCGGGCGCGTTGATGCCCTCGAATTCCAGTTCCCCGCTGTCCGCCAGCGATGCGCCGTGCCGCACGAAATAGTATGTTTTCACCGGTTCTCCCGCCTTGTCCGCAGCCTGCTGCAAAAAGATGATAGTTGCGCGCGCGCGATTCTGTCAAACGGCCGCACCCGGCCGTGCCGGAACCTTTAGCGCGCGTTCCGGTTGATCGTGTTATACGCAGATTAGACAACCTTCGGCAAGGAGGTCGCATCATGATAAACGCCCAGGGAATGAAAAAAAACGGATCGGATTCCGGCGCACGGGACCGGAACGGCAAAATCAGCATAAGCAAACGAGCCGCTTTTTTGAAGCAAACGGCCCTGTTTTCCACCTTTGACCGCGCTCATCTCGAAGACATTGCATGGGTTATTTCCGAGAGGCGCGTAATGGACGGGGAATGGCTGTGCCGCGCCGGAGACCCCGGTGACGAAATCTTTGTAGTCCACGAGGGAACCGTTGAAGTGGTTGTGGAAAAGGACGGCCGGGAAGAAGTGGTTTACGCCGCACGGCCGGGTGATGTGCTCGGAGAAATCGCGGTGCTGGGCCGCATCCCGCGCACCGCGGCGCTGCGCGCGCGC
>JAGUYV010000263.1 GCA_020061125.1 bacterium
AGAACGCGCCGCGCGGGCGGCCGTCCGGCGTGGCCGCGGTGAGCGGCGCGTAGCTGATCCAGTAGTTCCACGAAAGGTATCCGCCCCGGTAGCGCTTGCCCGTGGGCGTTTCGCGGGTGAAGATATGTTCGCACCAGAAGCGGTTCACGCGCGCGGCGAGGGCGTCGGCCTCGTCGTTGTCCGTGCCGTATTTCGGCGCGCGGTTCATAAGCATGATGCGCGTTCGCTCGTGGCCCTCGAAGTTGTCCCGCACGGCGTCGAGGATCTGGTCCATGGAGAGCCGTTGCTCATCGAAGACAAGCGTTTTGACGGCGGCGAGCGAGTCCACGGCCGTGGCGAACGAGATTCCTTCCACGGTCATGAAGTTGAATTCCGCGCCGCCCGCGGTGATGTCTTTTCCGCTTTGCATGCACCCGTCCATGAGCACGGACACATAGGGGGTGGGTTCGTAGGTGGCGCGGATGAGATCGGCCATGTCGTTGCAGTCCAGCAGCTTGTCCGCGATGGCCTGGAGCTGTTTCTCGAATGCGGCGTGGAACGCCTCGTAGTCCTGGAAATCCGCGGGGTCGCCGGTGTCCGGCCCGATGCTCTTGCCCGTGGCCATGTCGCGGCCCCGGTTCAGCGTGAGTTCCACGGCCTTGGCGATGTTCAGGTTGACATCCACGGTGCCGGATCGGTCGTTGCCCTGGAGCGTGTTTTCGAGGCAGCCCACGGGCGCGTAGTCCCAGACCATGTCCTCGGGCAGGCCCTGCCACACCAGGCCGCGCATGGAGTTTTCGTCGAAGTTCAACAGGAACGGAGCGCCCTGTGCGCGGGACACCATGTCGCACACGCGGCGCATGAGTTCGGGCGGCGTGTTCTGGTGCAGGCGCACATTGGGCTTGGGCTCGAGCAGGTTCATGTCTTCGATTACATCGAGGAACAGCCAGGTGAGATCGTTGGTGAGGTCCTCGCCGTCCGGGCCGCAGCCGCTCAATGTGATCAACTGACCGAAGCCGGAGTTGATGCCCTGGTTGGCGCCCACGAAGCCCTGGTAGTCGTATGCGTAGTTGTGCTTGATCCACCAGCACGAGAGCAGTTCCCTGGCCTGGTCGCGGGTCAGCGCCCCGCTCTTGATGTCGGATTCGTAGAAGGGGAACAGGTACTGGTCAATGCGGCCGAAAGACACGCCCGGGCCGGGGTAGGATTCCGCGGCCATGACGAGCATGTGTGTGAACCACAGGGCCTGCAGGGCTTCGTGGAACGATGCGGGCGGCTCCCATGGGGTTTTGCGGCAAATGGCGGCGATATCGCGCAGTTCGGCGCGGCGCTCCGGGTCCGGCTCGGCCGCGGCCAGGCGCTCGGCCTCGTCCGCGTACCGGTTCGTGAGCAGGGGCACGGCTTCGCAGCACGCGAGCATGGCTTCGAGCTGATCACGCCTGGCGCCCCGTCGCGCGTGGGCCAGTTCTTCGCGGATTTCATCCGCCGCGCCCTTGAAGCCGGTCTCGAGGATTCGCGGGTAATTGCAGATGAGGTGTCCGGGAGTCGCGCCGCAGTTGCCGATGCCCCAGTCGTTGAGCTGCCGCACCATCTTGATCCATTTGTTTTCGAGCCGTGCATGCTTGCGCGCTTCTTCCCGGGTGAGGGTTTTGCTCAACGCGGTGTTGAACTGCGCGCCCACGATGAGTTCGCCGTCGAGAATCTGCACGGGCAGATGCCGGGCGATCACGGTTTTGAAGAACTCGGCGCGGCGCACGGGCAGAGGCAGCCGCCAGAACGACGCGGGCATTTTCACCTCGCGCGCGCACGCGGCCAGGCAATCTTCCACGGCCGCGTAAAACGGCATGAGTTCCGGCGCCACGCCCCAGTTGTGCGCGGACCACACCGCATCCCAGCTTTTGCCGCTGGTGAACGGCATGACCTGGTTGCGGAAGTGCTCGCGCTCATAGAACGAAAAATACTCGTCGCGCAGCTTCTTCACGCGCGGCGGCAGGGTTTCGGACGCATTCCACAGGGTTGCTGGTCCGGCTCCACACGCATCGTTTGCGGCCATTGTTCGTCTCCCCGTTTGCAGGCATGCAGGTTTAATAACGGATCTTATCTCTAACATATTTATTTTAATATGCCGCGGGGCAGGTGTCCAAAGGCAGCCCGGGGGGGGCGGGAGGAATGCCGGGACTATTTACGCCGGATGGGAAGGATAAGCAAGGTGGCAACCTTGTCTGAAGATGATGCTCGACATGCGCGATGTCGAGAGCTTTTTGCAGGATGGGCAGGATAATAACATGATGGGGCAGAAAAAGGTACGATAAAAATGAAGCATGAATACGATCATGGGTTGTCTCAAATCCCAATGCCTTGCCGTCAATATCGCGTGGATGCAGGGCGTGGCCACCGAACCGCCATAATTTGCGCCGCGCGGCGCCCGCCGCCATAATTGCTTATAAGCAATTATTAATTCGTAGGGCGGGGTCACCGCACCCCGCCGCTCCCAATATCCGAAAAGCAACACGCCGCTGTCCGGGCGCGGACTCCCTCGAATCCTAAACACCCTCCCTGTCACGAACACGATAATTGAAAATGCGTTGCGAGAATGAAATGATGATGACGGGGCCGGGCCGGTGCGGTCAAAAAGCAGGCGCGCCAATGGCGGTTTCCACATCCATGATGAACTGGCCTCGCGCCGGGATACCCGACACCACCAGGCGGTAGGCCTGATCGTGCTCGTCACGGGCGAAGTACACGGCGAACCGCGCCTGCATGGGCGTCTGTTTTCCCTGCTTTGATTTGTCGAGCTGAAAATGGATGAGCGGGAATCCAGCGCCGCCGTTGTTGCCCGCGCGGGCGATGATGTCTCCGGGGTTCACGCGCTGTTTCACGGACACGGACGCGCTGTGCTGCATAATGTGGCGGATCACGCTCTGCTCGCCCGCGCCGTGGTCAATGACGATCTGGTTCGCGTCTGCGCCGCCGGTCGTATCGGAGGGGTGGAGATCGGGCGTGTCCTGCATCAGTGACACCACGGCGCCGGGCGCGGGCGCACGGATGGCCGCGCCCCACACGAAATAATGCTCGTTGGCGTCTCCCGCGCCCTGGAACATGGAGTTCTTTTTCATGATCACGAAATCCCACGCGTAGCGTTGCTCGCCCGCGGGATCGTGATCCGGGGGCTCGTCGTTGCCGCGCAGAACGAAAAATTCGCCCTTGAACGGAAGCCCCAGCACCGTGTACTGGCCCATGGGGCGCAGTTCCTCGAACAGCGGCAACTCGGGCGAGGACAGGAAATCCGAGTCCTGCTTGAAAAGGTCCACGAGCATGGCCACATCGGTTTCGGTGAGGGATTCGAGGAACAGGGGCAGGTGCGGGTACTGGCTGGACAGGATCCAGTCATAGATTTTTTCCGTGGCCCGGCGGCAGTCAATGCGCGCGAACCCGCGCTGGAACACCAGGCGTTCCAGGATGCCGCCGAACCCCGGCGCGATTTCCTTGATTTGCATGAGCATGCGAGATTCCTGGGGCGTGTAGGCGGCCGCGGGATTGTGCAAAGGGACAGAGCAGAGAGGAAGAGCGAGGACGCACAGCAGCAGCACGCGCGCAATGCGCGCCGCGCGGCCGGAACGGCTGTGCGGCCATGGGGGCATGGCGTCCCTCGCGCCCGGTGTCCGGGTCAGAGTTGCGATTCGTTCTCCACGAACCGCAGAACCTTGTTGAGCTGCGTGCGCACGAAAGTTTCCAGGACCAGGCTCTTGGGGTTCATGATCACCATCTCCCCGCCGCGGCGGTTGAGCCTGGCGTGATACTCCACGATGATGCCCAGCACATTGCTGTCCACGATGGCCGCGTGGCTCAAGTCAACGCAGATGAAACGCTCGTTCCGGTCCAGGAGAATCGAGAGCGCATCGCGCATTTTGGGCGCATCGCTGCACAGGGTTACATCCTTGCCCGTGCGCAGCACGGTGAATTTTCCGGCTTTCTTGGTTGGCAGCGGCATTCCGTTGTTACTCATAAGCACTTTCCATTTTAATATAGATCCATGCCCCGGAACAGCGGGGGTCAAACATAATTGTTCGCAAGTCAAGCGCGGGCGGCGCGGCCGCGTTGTTCGCGCCAGGGGGATACGGTATAATGTGCGCGCCGGGCCGGGGGCGATCGAGCCGGGCCCGCACAAGGCATGGAAGGAGATTCAAGCATGTCAAAGATAGGCAAAGCCGTGAAAAAAGCCGGGATTCTGGCGGCGGGGGAAGCCGCGCTGGGCGCGCTGATCCTGTATGTTGCGGAATCATCGGGTGAGGGCGTGCGACTGGGACACGACCGCGAGAAGCCGGGCTTTCTGCGGGGCGTGCGCGAGGCAGTGGCCAATTATGTCGGCGAATTCCATCCCGAGGATTTCGTGTCCCGGGAGCTGCCCACGGTTTTGAGATACATCCGCAATCCCACCAAAGCCGTGACGCATGAGCCGGTGCGAATGGAGCAGGACTCGTCGGCCATGCCCGCCACTCTGGTGTGGCAGGGTTTCCGGCTGGCGTACCGCGATCTGCCGCACCGGATCACCTGGATGGAGGCGCGCGTGGACGGCATCGAGGCTACGGAGCGCGGGGTGCGCGGGGCCGCAGCCGTGGCGTTCGAGGGCGGGGACTGGTCCCGCGTGGACGGCAATGAATTTGAAACCGCGGCCCTGGCCGTGCGGTCGGACGACATGGCCTTTTTGCACCTTGAGCAGAGCGTGCGCGTGCGCGCGGGGCGGTGCGTGCATCGCCTGGAACTCGACCTTGAAAAACTGGGCCTGGCGCAGAAGCGGAACATCGGGCTGATGCTGCGCGGGTTTTCCATAGACACCAGTGCGCAGCACGCCGACGGCATGACCATCAAGGGGTTTGGCGTGCGCCTGGAGCCGCGCGGCCGCCAGGGCAACTCCTATCACGCGGATCTGGTGGTGGATTTCAAGGCCGGGCCGGTGGCGTTCCGCGAGGACCCCGGCTACGACTACGAAGTGGACGCGCGCGTGCATTTCACCGTGGCGGGCGCGGATCAAGGCTCGTTCGTGGACGC
>JAGUYV010000491.1 GCA_020061125.1 bacterium
CAATCGGCGGCCTGCGCGGGCGCGTGGCGCATGGCCAGCATCGCCTCTTCGGGGGCGCCGCTTCTGGGCGCGCGCACCGCCGGGAGTTATCACGGGCTTCGCCGCTCTCTTACTTGCGGATGCCCACTTCCTTGATGATGCGTTCGTACCGGCGCGCGTCCACCTTGGTCAGGTAGTTGAGCAGGCGGCGGCGCTGGCCGACCATCTTCAGCAGCCCGCGGCGCGAGCTGTGATCCTTTTTATGCACTTTCAAATGCTCGGTGAGTTCGCGGATGCGCTCGGACAACACGGCGATCTGAACTTCGGGGGAACCGGTATCTGTTTCGTGCAGGGCGTGCTTCTTAATCAGGTCTGTTTTCTTTTCTGCCTTAATCATAGCGGGTGTGTCACCTCCTTTTGGCGCGAAATGGGGAGGACCCGGCAGGCGCACGGCCAAACGGCAGGCGGTGTGCCACACCCGCGGGGGCCGGCGAAACGCTCCGGCCCGGCGTGTCGGGAGTTGGGCAGACCAGTGTCCTTGCGCATCCGCCCAGGCCCTCAAGTTGTCAATCCGGACTCCCTGCAAAGGGAGCGCGGCGCACTGTCATTGCCGCCGCCGGCCAGGCCGCGCGGCGCTTCATGTATTATAGAAATTTATGCGCCGAACGCAAGGGCGCGCCCGAAACCGCGGCTCATGCGTACAGTATGCCCAGCATAGGCAGGGACATGAAAAATATCAACGCATACAATATTGACGAACGCAGGCAGCGCTTAATGAACCGCAGATCCGGATTCTCCCGGTCTCGCTTGGAAAACGCATATTTAATCAAAGCGATGGAGTTGAATTGCTTAAGCATCATGGAATTCTTGTCGAAGGTCTTTTCCGCCCATTCGGTCATGCCCGGCACATAATGGAATTCCCGCCACAGCGCCGGATGGTTGTCCCGCACGAAATGCATGTGAGGAACCATCACGAGCTGGCCCAGCCCCGCCGTGGTCACCCAAAACAGCGCCACAAGAATCCATAGTTTGCCGAAATCCACGAACACCGGAACGATCCCCACCCATTGCACGATTGCCAGGGTCCATATCCCGGCGAACGCAAGCCAGCAGCCCGCGAAATACAATGACGAAACTTTCCGGGACATGCGTGATTATCCTTGATTTGTGTTTTGTGCGGCCGGGCGCAACACCGTTTCGCCCGCGAATTCCCCGCATTTTGCATGACATTATATGGCACAACCTTGAAATGAAAATTGTTTCGCGAACATAATCTTTATGGACTTGTCATGAGGCGCGTGACATGTCCGCAATGGACATCGGGATCGCGTTAATTGCTTTTCGCGCCAAAAAGGAGGCATTGAAAATGAGGAACATTATTTTGCTGGCGATGATATGCGTTGTGTTGTCCGGCGCTCCGGCGTTTGGCGGGCAGGACGACAAGGCCTCCGCGCCCGCTCCAAATCTGCTCGAAACCGGAACGCGCGTGTGCCAGGCGCTCGAAAAAAACGACTTCCGGCCCATGTTCGATTTCTTGTTCCACCCATCGCTTCTGGGCGTGTTCGCGGAGATCGAGGGGATGCCGAAAAGCAATGAAGAAATTACGGAATTCTTATTGGGCAACATGGCGCTCATGGCCGAAACCAGCCCAATCATGAAATGCACGGCCGGGCCGGTCACGGACAGGGAATGCCCGGACTTCGCGCACTCCCACTTCGCCGAGTTTGGTCTCAAGGTGGAAAAGTGCGCAACCATCGGCGTGAAAATGGAGCTTGGCGGCGACAAACCCGAGTCCATAGACAACAGCGGGACCGCGGCCCTGGTGGAAGGCAAGTGGTACCTTGTGCTCGAAGATTTCCGCACCGGCATTGATTACTACGAAGAATATTCCGGAACCCAGCCACTGGGGAACAGGATATGCAGGGCCATAACCGCGGGCGCGGCGGACGGCGTCACAAAACTGCGACTGCCCGCCATGCTTCCGTCCGCGCCTGGCGCGCTGCCCGAAATCGCGCTGGCCGCTTCCTTGCGCAAGGCCTCGGATTCCGGCGAAGAAGTCCTGTGCTCAACCCAAGACTACGAAACCCTCGAATCCTGTCCCGCGGCCGTGCTGGACAGGCACCGCGCCGCGGGCGTGGAGTTGCAGGCGTGCGGATACGCGGACCTGTCCATCGTCGCGAACGGCTCGATCACCGCCAGGGCGGACATGGTGAGGACCGGCAACCTGTGGTACCTTGACCAACTGGCCGTGGACGCGAAGCCTCAAGACTGAAGCCCGCGAGCAGCCGGACCCGTGAACACTGACTGCCCGGAGGGGGAAATGACACTCGAACAACGCGTGGATTTGCTTGAAAAAGAACTGGCGCGCACCCGGCGGCTGGCGCGCTGGGCGCCGTGCGCGGCCGTGCTTGCGTGCCTGCTGGCATTTGGCCTGTTCGAGCCGATGGCGGCCAGGCTGTTCGCGCAGCCAGCCGCCGCGCCCGCGGAAATCAGGGCGAATGCGTTCATCCTCACGGACGCGCGCAACGCGGAGCGCGCCTCGCTGCGGCTCACGGACAACGAGCCGGTTCTCACGCTCAACGGCAACAGCGCCAGGGTGGAGATGGGCGCGTTCTCCGACGGCTCGTCGCTCCTGTTCAGCGGCGCGGATCGCAAGCCCAAAATTCTGATGTTCTCACACGACGAAGGCGAAGCGCTCGTCATGTACGGCAAGAAGGGAACAAGCAGCCACGCCGAGCTTGGGGTCTATGACGATTACGGCTCGCTGATTTTCGGCGACAGTTCCGGGCACATCATCTGGGAAGCGCCGTAAAACATCGCCGGGGATCAAATAAATGAAAGCCCGGCCCTGAATGTTGCATACCGGGGGCAACATCAATCATCAGAATCAACTCGCAATATTCTTCATTAATTGAGCAGGCCGGCGGGCGGGATTGAGGCTGCGGGTCAGCCGAGCATGCCTTCGATGATGAGGTCGGTGGCGGCTTCTTCGTCCAGGCCGCGGGCGAGCAGGGTCTGGAGTTGCTTGGAGTCCACGCTGCCGATGGCGGCTTCGTGGGTGACATGCGCGCCGGGATGGCGCACATCCACGATGGGCACGGCCCGGGCCACGGCGCGGCCCTGCACGATCTCCTTGCAGTCCACATGCCCCTTGGCGCCGTCCGCGTGCGCGGTCACGGTGTTGTACACCTCGGCGAAGGCGTCGTGCTTGAGCGCCAGGTAGGATTGCAGGAACGCGCGCGAGCGCTCGCCGCGCAGGTGCGCGGTTTCGTTGATTTTGACCCTGTCGTCGCCCGCGCCGATGATGCGCGCGATGAGTTCGATGACGCTGCCGG
Source organism: bacterium (assembly GCA_020061125.1). Classification (GTDB taxonomy): domain Bacteria; phylum UBP15; class UBA6099; order UBA6099; family DSWB01; genus DSWB01. The sequence continues at coordinate 3,315 of JAGUYV010000491.1, forward strand.
CCTCGCACTCGGCTTCGTAGTCAATGTCCATGACGCCCACGCGGCCCTTGATCAGCTCGAATTCGGTCTTGAATCGCGCGTCCGCGCCCAGGTGGATTTTGGCTTTGGGGACAACGGTGACGCCGCCCGCTGGGCCGTGCACATGGCGCTCGAAGTAGCTGTAGCACGCGCCGCGGCCCACATTAATGACGGCGTCCATGCGGTGCACCACATCCACGGCGTTGGGGAAGGTGCAGTGCGCCACCACCGAGGCACGCGAGTTTTCGCCGATGTTCAGGTTCAGCTCGATGTGCTGCATGCCGGTCTCGGGCATGACGCCGAAGCATAACTGGATGGGTTTGGCGATGAAGGCTTCGTCCAGAATGCGGAAATTCACGGCCACGCCGTCCGGCTTTTCGTCCGCGTCCACTTCCACGCCGGGCAGCAGGTGCGCGCCCAGCACGCGGTTGCCCGACACGGTTATCTTGACGACATCGTCCTCGTGCTTGTGCTCGGCCATGCCGATGGACTGCCATATCGCATCTATGTCATTTTGATCAACGAGGGTCATTGCCAGGCTCCCTGCCGCTTTTCGGGTTCGTTGGGCGTTGCGCACATGATGCAGTTTTCCGCGAAATAGTTTTCGATTTTGCTGATCGGCCCCTTGTCGCGCAGGCGGCCGTTGCAGAGCAGGAACGCGTGTTCGGCCTGCTGGAGCACGGGCAGGCTGTGGGTGATGAGGATCACGGTGGCGCCGTTCTGCTTGAAGAACTGGATGGCGTCGAAGATGTGGTTGATGGCCTGGATGTCAATGCCGCTGTCGGGTTCGTCCATGAGTACCACGCGCGGCTCCATGGCGAGGAGGGCGGCGATTTCCACGCGCTTGCGCTCGCCTCCGCTCAAGGTGCGGTCGCAGGCGCGGTCCCGGTAGGTGCGCGGGTCCAGGCCGACCTTGAGCAGCGCCTGGTCCACGCGATCATCGGACGGGTCTTTTGCGCCCGCGCGGATGTACTTGTGAACGGGCAGACCCTGGAAGCGGGCGGGCTCCTGCCAGGCCAGGGTGATGCCGCGGCGCGCGCGCTCGTCCACGGGCACGCCTTTGAGGGACTCGCCGTCGTACACGATGTCGCCCTCGAAAGCCGTGTATCCGAACAGGCCCATGATGGTGTTGGCCAGGGTGGATTTTCCCGCGCCGTTGGGGCCGACCAGGGCGTGAACATGCCCGGCCCAGAATTCCATGGTGAGGTGGTTCAGCACCGGGGTTTCCCCGAGCCTCATCACAACATCCCGTATCTCAAGCAGCGCCATGCGCGCGGACCTCCCGGCGAATCGTTACCGGGTAATAGTATAGGCAATCCGCGCCGGGCCGTTCCAATGAAAAGCGGCGGGGGCGGCGTCAGCGCCGGGAAGAGGCCAGGGAGGTGCGGAACACCGCGCCCGTGCTCGCGGAGGTGACGAGCTGCGCGTACCGGGCCAGATAGCCCGTGGTGATTTTGGGCGCGGGTTGCTTCCATTTTGCGCGGCGTTTCTCCAGTTCGGCATCGCCCACATGCAGATGAATCTTTTTGCCCGGGATGTCAATGGAGATGGAGTCGCCCTCGCGCACCAGGGCGATGGGACCGCCGGCCATGGCCTCGGGGGACACATGGCCGATGGCCGCGCCGCGCGTGCCGCCGCTGAACCGGCCGTCGGTGATCAGGGCCACGGATTCGCCCAGGCCCATGCCCACGACCGCGCTGGTGGGGGAGAGCATTTCGCGCATGCCCGGCCCGCCCATGGGGCCTTCGTAGCGGATCACCACCACATCGCCGGGCTTGATGCGGCCGCCGAGGATGGCCTTGTAAGCCGCGTCTTCGGAATCGAACACGCGCGCGCGGCCTGTGTTCGTGAGCATGGAAGGCGCCACGGCCATGCTCTTGACCACGCAGCCTTCCGGGGCGAGGTTGCCGAACAGCATGGTGAGGCCGCCGGCCTTGCTGTAGGGTTTGGATACGGGCTTGATGATTTCGCCGTCCGCGCCGGGCGCGTTTTCGAGGTTTTTCGCCAGCGTGTTGCCTGTAGCGGTTATGGCGGTCAGATCCAGAAGTTTCTTTTTGGCAAGTTCCTTCATGACTGCGGCCACGCCGCCCGCGCGGTCCAGGTCGGTGAGGTAGTGCAGGCCGCCGGGGCGCAGCCGGCACAGGTTGGGCGTGCGCGCGCTGACCTGGTTGATGATTTCGAGATCAAGCGCAACGCCTATCTCGTGGGCCAGGGCCAGAAGATGCAGCACGGTGTTGGACGAGCAGCCAAGGGCCATGTCCACGGCGAGCGCGTTGCGCAGGGATTTTTCCGTGATGATGCGGCTCGGGGTGATGTTGTTTTTGAGGAGGCGCATCACGGCCTCGCCAGCCTGTCTGGCCAGGGCGGTGCGGCGGCCGGACACGGCGGGGATGGCGCCGTTTCCGGGCAGGGCGATGCCCACGGCCTCGCACATGCAGCTCATGGAATTGGCCGTGAACATGCCCGCGCAGGACCCTGCGCCGGGGCACGCGCAGTCCTCGATTTCCTTGAGTTGCTTTGCCGTGATTTTTTTGGTGTTGTACGCGCCCACGGCCTCGAACACATCAATGAGATCGAGCTTCCGGCCGTGCAGGTTGCCGGGGAGCATGGGGCCGCCAGTGACGATGATCGAGGGAATGTCGAGCCGCGCGATGGCGAGTAGCGCGCCGGGCGTGATCTTGTCGCACGCGGTCACGCACACCAGGGCGTCGAACGCGTGGGCCATGGCCATGACCTCGATGGAATCGGCGATGAGTTCGCGGCTGGCCAGGGAATATTTCATGCCGTCGTGGTTCATGGCGATGCCGTCGCACACGCCGATGACCGGGAACGCGATGGGCGTGCCGCCTGCGGCGCGCACCCCCTGCTTCGCGGCATCGGTGAGGGTCCCGAGGTGGATGTGTCCGGGAATGATTTCGTTTTCCGCGTTCACAATGCCAACGAGCGGCTTCTTGAGATCTTCGTCCGTGAGGCCAAGGGCCTTGAAAAGGGATCGGTGCGGCGCTTTGGCCGGACCTTTTTTCACCACATCGCTGCGCATGGCTGTGTCTCCAGAAAGTTATTGACTGCTGAATTGCTTGTACAGATCGTCGAGGATTTTATCCGTAGCGTCGGAATATCCCACGGCCACATGCCGGATCACGCCCTTTTTGTCCACCACAACCCACTGCGGAACCCCGCCCACAAAATACTGATACAGAACATCGCCGGTGGGGTCGTAGACAATGGGATACGGAATCTTGTTCAGGGAAGCGAATTGATGCATTTGAGCGCGGTACTCCGGCCCGCTGTCCGGGGATACTGCGATGATTTCGAATTTGGGATTTGCAGCGTTCACGAGTTCGTAGTCAACGAGCTTGAGGAGCATGTTCCTTGAGTGAGGGCAGCCGAGGGTGAAGAACACCAGGACAGCAGGTTTGCGCGCCAGGGCATCGGCCAGCGCATGGGCTTTGCCGTCTGCGTCCTGCAACGAGAAAACGGGCGCTTGCTGCCCCATGAGTTCATTGGGATCGTGCTTTTCCGCATAAAGGCCGGAGTCCGGGAACCGCATGGGCTTGCCGTCGCGCGCCTGTTCCGCGATTTGCGCAATGGAAAGTTTGCCCTGCGTGATCATCGGCTCATTGAAATCCGCGAACGCGCCCGCGCGCAAAATTCCGTCTTTGTCCACCACGATGAATGTGGGCGCTGCCGCCGCGTTCAGGGCCTTGGCGGTTTCTCCGAGGGGATCCAGATAAACGGTTCCCTTGTATCCCGCCTTTTTAAGAGCGGCGTCCACGGTTTTGGCGTCGAGTTCCGGCGCGGGGATGGGGACCAGGGCCACGCCCTGGTTTTTGTTGGCGAACGCCGCAGCCTGCTGGAGAGCGGTTTCGGAGCGCGCGTCGCCGGGCTTCCAGGAGAGGATGATGATGATTTTGTTTCGGAACTCGGCCAGTGGCCGCGCGGGCTTTCCCTTGGCGGTTTTGATCTCGAAATCTGGGGCCGGGAAGCCGATGGCGGGGATGGACGCGACGATGTTCTTTTGCAGCGCGCGCGTGGCGTCCGGGTCATTGGCGTTGTGCTGTTTCAGAAACATGGGAAGTTGCGCGATGCCGCCCTCAAGGAGCCTGAAACCGTTCACGCCCTTGTCCTGAAGCATTTTGGCGACTTCTCCGGCGCGGCGGCCGGTGCGGCAGTACACGACCCAAGGCTTGCCGGTGAATTCCTGCGCCCTGCTTGCGGCCTGGTCTTCGGGAATGTTGATCGCGCCCTTGAAGTGGATGAGACTGAACTCCTCCGAAGTGCGCACATCTATGAGCGGCACGGCCTCGCCCGCTTTGTACATGTCCGCGAGTTGCTCGAAAGAGATGCTGGCCGGGTCCGCTGCGCATGGGACCGTAAGCGCGAACAGAAAAGTCAATGCGATAAGGTACGGATTGATAATTTTTGATTTCAAAGGATTCACTTCCAGACTGGTTTGTCACGCTTTTCCGCACAGCAAGGTGCGGGACAGGCGGCACATCTCGGCCGGGCGTTTGCGCAGGTCTCCATGCTCAAGAAGCGACAGGCCCGCGCAGGGCTTGCATGAGGGGAACAAATCGCAGGAAAAACACTCCAGTTCCTTGAGCCGGATGTCCCGTATGCGTTGCAGGACCGGAGATTTGAGCCAGATGTCCGCGAACGGCGTTTCCCGCACATTGCCCGCGGGTTCGCGCAGCAGGGAACAGGCGATGAGGTCTCCCTGGGCCGTGACCACCGCGAACCGTGCGGCCGGGCACCAGGCGTCCAGGGTGGCCTCGGCGTGGAACTGCGCCGGATCCTCCGGCCCCTCCGGGTTCAGATAACCATACCAGTTTACCGGAAGATCGGGCAGGAACTCAAGGGGGATGCGTTGGGCCAGGGGCGCGGCGCATCCGTCGTCGCGGGGGATGATGAATGTGTTGAACTGGAAGGGCAGGGCGTGTTCCTCGTAGAACGCCTGCATGTCGCGCGCGTGCGCCGCGTTTTCCTTCATGAGAAGTGTGAAGCAGAACACGGGCACGCCCGCGTCCCGCAGGGCGAACAGATTTTCGAGGGTGCGCGCGTGCGAGCCGGGCGTGCCGGTGATGCGGTCATGAATCGCGGCGTCGCGCGCGTAGAGGCTCACGGACACGCGCAGAATTTTTTTCGCGCGCGCGGCCAGATAAGCGATGTGGTGAGGCTGCATGGCTGTGGCGTTGGTCTGAATATGCAGGAGGAAATCGCGGTCCAGAATCGCCTCGAGGATGTCCATGATGTCCGGGCGGGCGAAGACCTCTCCGCCTGTAATGCTGACTTCGATGGTTCCGAGCGATCTCGCTTGGTCCAGGAGGGCGGCGATTTCCGGGGCCGTGAGTTCGCCGCCGGGCTGCTCGCCGCAGTGAACTTTGCAGTGGATGCAGCGCAGATTGCAGCGGCGCGTGAGTTCCAGGCGCAGCTTGAGGGGCACGCACGCCGCGGCCATGCGTTTCATGAAAGGATGTTTTTCCTCTTGTCTCATGCGAAATGCCCTGTCACTGATGCCGTCATGTTCCTACATTGTAATTCCGGGGCGGGCGCAAATCCACGGCAGGAGCGGCGCGCGGGCATGAAAAAGCCCGGGCTGAAAAAGCCCGGGCCGGATGTTTCACGAAAGATCGAGATTCAACCCATGGCGTTGATGCGTTTCTCGAGCGCCTTGTGCTCGTCGAGAATGAATTTTGGAACATCCTTGCCGAATTGTTTGAAGAATTCCTGCTGGGACTTGAGTTCGAGCTGCCAGATATTTTTGTCAACATTGAGCAACTGCTTCATTTTGGCCGGGGTGATGTCCAGGCCGGAGATGTCAATGTCCGAGGGGATGGGCATGTAGCCGATGGGGGTCTCCACGGCGCTGACTTCGTAGCGGCAGCGGCGGATGATCCACTCGATCACGCGCAGGTTGTCGCCGAAGCCCGGCCAGATGAACTTGCCGCTCTTGTCCGTGTTGAACCAGTTGACATGGAAAATGCGGGGCGGGCGCATGAGCGTATCGCCCAGGGAGCGCCAGTGTTTCCAGTACTCGGTCATGTTGTAGCCGCAGAAGGGGAGCATGGCCATGGGGTCACGGCGCACCTTGCCCAGGGCGCCGTACTGCGCGGCGGTGAGTTCGGACGCCATGGTTGCGCCCACGAACACGCCGTGCTGCCAGTTGAAGGCCTCGTACACCAGGGGGGCGACCTGGGCGCGGCGGCCGCCGAACAGGAACGCGGAGATGGGCACGCCTTTGGGGTCTTCGAGCTTGTTGCTGGCCACCGGGCAATTGGTGATGGGCGCGGTGAAGCGGCTGTTGGGATGCGCTCCGTATTCGGCGCTCCCGTTTTCGTCCTTCATGCCGGGATGCCACTGGCGGCCTCTCCAGTTCAGCCCGCGCGCGGGCGCCGGGTCGTCGTGCCCTTCCCACCACACGGTCTTGTCTTCCTTGAGCAGCACATTGGTGTGGATGGAGTCTTTCTGCACGGACAGCATGGCGTTGGGGTTGGTTTTCATGTTGGTGCCTGGCGCCACGCCGAAGAAGCCCGCCTCGGGGTTGATGGCCCAGAGCGCGCCGTCTTCCTTGGCGCGCATCCAGGCGATGTCGTCGCCCACGCACCAGATTTTGTAGCCTTTGTTTTTGAGCGCTTTGGGCGGGACGAGCATGGCCAGGTTGGTTTTGCCGCACGCGCTGGGGAACGCGCCCGCGATGTAAGTGGTGCGGCCCTGCGGGTCCTCGATGCCCATGATGAGCATGTGCTCGGCGAGCCAGCCTTCCTTGCGCGCCAGATAGCTGCCGATGCGCAGGGACAGGCATTTTTTGCCCAGCAGCACATTGCCGCCGTAGCCCGAGCCGACGCTCCAGATGGTATTGTCCTCTGGGAAGTGCAGAATCAGGCGCTTGTCAACATCCAGTTCGGCCTTGCCGTGAAGGCACTTGGTGAACTCGCCGCTGGTTCCGAGCACATCCAGGACTTTGCTTCCCATGCGGGTCATGATGCGCATGTTCAGCACAACATAAATGCTGTCCGTGAGTTCCACGCCGATCTTACTGGATTCGGAGCCGACCGGTCCCATGGAGAAGGGGATCACATACATGGTGCGGCCCTTCATGGAGCCGCGGAAAATGTCCGCGGCCTTTTTGTAGGCGTCTTCCGGGGCCATCCAGTTATTGGTGGAGCCGGCGTCTTTTTTGGATTTGGTGCAGATGAATGTCAAATGCTCGGTGCGGGCCACATCATTTTCCGCGGTGATGTGGTACACGCAGCCGGGCATCTTTTTCTGATTGAGCTGGATCAGTTCGCCGGTCTTGAACGCTTCCTTTTCAAGGCGTTTCTTTTCGGCCAGGGAGCCGTCGCAAAGCACGACCTTGTCAGGCTTGCATAGCGCGGCCATTTCCTTGACCCACTTCTTGAGTTCCTTGTGCTTGACATCAATCATGATCTCCACCAGCGCCTTTCCGTCAAATATAAAAGCCGACAGTGTTCCGGCTCTTGAGCCTGTTGCTATTCCGGGTTTGCTGCGTGAAACCGGCCAGAGGCTACGCAGAAATAAAACTTGAAAGATTAATATATTCACGAATTCATATTTTTCAAGAAAACCGGATTTCATGCGGGTTCCGTCCGCGGTATATGAAATGAATGCGCCGCGCCTTCATTGCCGCGCCGGGGTCGTGTATAATCTACTGATATGACGCGATTTTTTCCGGGTTCCGGCAGGCGCCCGAATTCGACAGGGACCACTCCCCCTATGAACGAAGAACTTCTGGACAAACTGAAACGCCATGCAGCCCGGAGCCGGGGCGGAACGCTCGAAAAAGTCATGCGCGCTCCGGCCAGGCTCATTTATTCCAAGCTGCTCGAAAAACAGTGCATCCGGAACAACACCGCGAAAAAAGTGAAAACGCCCACCTTCTGGGGCGGCGAAATGACTGTGGTGTTCCCCGAGGCCATTTCCTGTTTCCTGTACCGCTACGGGTTTTTCGAGGAAAATCTGACCGCTATTGTGCTGGACCATTTAAAACAGGGCAGCGTGTTTTTCGACATCGGGACGCACTTCGGGTATTTCAGCCTCTTGGCGTCGAGCCTTGTCGGGCCGGAGGGCCGGGTGCACAGTTTCGAGCCGACGCCTTCCACTTTTGATATATGCAGCGCCAATCTTGCGCACAGGCCCAATGTCATTCTGAACAACATGGCCGTGTGGTCCGAGGCCGCAACCCTTTCCTTCAAAGATTATGGGGTGCGGTTCAGCGCCTTCAATTCCATCTACGGGGCCAAGATCGCCGAGGAAAAGGCGCAGGGCGCCGTGGCCAGGGAAATTGATATCAGGGCCGAGAGCCTGGACCGGTACATAGAGGCTTCGGGCGCGCGTCCGGACTTTATTAAAATTGACGCGGAGAGCGCGGAATATGACATCCTGCAGGGCATGGAGCGCACGCTCACCCAGATCCGGCCCGCCATCACCGTGGAAGTCGGCGACATCCAGGGCGGCGATTTCATAGACAGCAGGGAAGCCGTCGAGCATCTTCTGAAATATGGATACCGGGCATATCAGCGCCAGGACGGCAGGCTCGTTCCCCACCAGACGAAACAGGAATACCGTTACGACAATCTGCTGTTCCTTCCCGAGTGAGAGCGGCTGCCCATGAATGCGGTCATCAGCACATTGCATGTGAAGCCGGAATACAACCCGAGCCAGGAGGTCTATGTTCACGGGCTTCTGTCGGGGCTGGCGCAGTGCGCGCCGCGGGACGCGCGCATCACGGTTCTGGTCACGCCACGGAATCGCGCGCTGTTCCCACTGGACGCATTCGAGGCCGTGGAGTGCAATCCTCCTGCCTCGGCATCGCGCCGCATCCTGTGGGAGCAAAAGAATCTGCCGCCGCTTCTGGACAAACTCGGCGCCGCTGTGTACCACGGCACGGGAAACATGATGGCGTTCAAATGGCGCGGTCCGCAGGCCGTAACCGTGCATCTTGCCATGGAGTTCAAGGTGACGGGCGGCCTGCGGCACACGGCACAAATCGCCTGGCGCAAGTGGATCATCCATCGCACCGCGCACAGGGCGCACGCTGTGATCTGCGCATCGCAGTATCTCAAGGACGGACTCCGGCGGGTGCACGCGCTGCCGCACGCGGACCACATCCATGTCGTTCCCATGGGCGTGGACCAGAGCCTGTTCCACCCGCTTCCCGACGATGCGGAAGACCGGGAGACACTGTCCCGTTTAAGCATCAATGGTCCGTTCTTTTTCGGCTATGCGGACATCCTGGGATTGAAAAATGTGCCACGCATTCTGGTCGCGTGGGAACAGTTGCGCCGCCAGCCGCAATGCCCGCCCGTGAAACTCGTGCTCATGGGCGATCCAGCGAGCCGCAATTTCGTGCGGCGCGAGCTTGCCGCGCTCGGACCGCTGGAGCGGGATGTCATCTTTCCCGGGTTCGTGACGAGGCGGGACCTGGCGGCGCTGTACCGAGGGGCGCTCGCCCTGGTGTTCCCCTCCCTCGCCGAGTCATTCGGCCTGTGCATCATTGAGGCCATGGCCTGCGGCGCGCCTGTCATTACGAGCAATGTCACCGCCATGCCCGAAGTGGCGGGCAGCGCGGCGCTTCTGGTGGACCCGACAGACACAAACCAGATACGCGACGCCATGGGCCTCGTGGCGCGCGACGAGGACGCGCGGGCGCGACTGGCCGCGGCCAGTCGCGTTCGTGCACGCGATTTTTCATGGGAGAACACGGCCCGGCGCACACTCGACATTTATTCCCAACTGGCGGCGCGGCAGCAATCATCGTGACACACGACTCTGGCAACTCCTTTGAATCGCGCGGCTCCGTGTTCCGCTGGATGAGCCTGTTCTCGATCGGGCAGATTTCCGAAAAACTCTTCATGCTCGCCAAGCTCGTGCTCGTGGCCTACCTGTTCGGAGCGTCGCGCGAGCGGGATGTGTATCTGCTGGCCATGACCATTCCGGCCGTGTTCTTCAATCTCGTGGGCGACGCCATGTACATGTACTGTCTGTCCGTGTTCACGAGCCACAAACAGGATCTGACCCACGCATGGGACATGGCCAACATTCTGCTCACCCTTGCGCTGGTTCTCACGGGCATCTTCACTGCGGGCTACATCCTGGCCGCGCCCGTTCTGTTTCATGCGCTGGCCGGGGATCAGCTCGATTCCGGCATGCTCGGCCTGGGCGTGCGCCTGGCCCTGGTTCTGTCTCCGCTCTATTTCTTTTACATGGTTCACGCCATATTCAGGGGCTTTTCCGAAGCGTTTCGCATGTTCGGCGTTTCCTCGTTCGTGTTTTCCATATCCAACGGAGCGGCTTTCGCCGCGCTCTGGATTCTTCGCGATCATGGCATCATGGGACTGGCCTGGGCCACGCTTGTTTCCGAAGCGCTCACCATGCTCGTTTTCGTGCCCCAGCTTGCGGGCAGGGGGTTCCGGTACAGGCCGGATTTTAGGTTCGCGCATCCGGACCTGCGCAGCACCTATGCGCACGCCGTGCAGCTCACCGCAGGCACCGGGGCGTTCAAATTCGCCACCCTCATCAACAGGGTTTTCGCCCTGTACCTTCCTCCGGGCATGATTTCGGTTTTCGATTACGCGCTCAATCTGACGCAGAATTTTTCCACCCTGCTGCGTTCATTTGTGAATGCGGTGTTTCCGTCGCTGACCCAGGCGTCGCACGAGCGCGACCCCGCGTCCATGCGCCGCTTTCTGGACATGGCGCTGCGGGCCATGGCCATCGCGGGCCTTCCCATGACCGCGCTTGTCTGGTCGTTGCGCGCGCCGCTGGTGAAGTTGTTCGAGCGCGGAGCGTTCAGCCCGCAGGTGTCTCTGGATGTGGCCGCAACCGTTGCGTTCCTTGCGCCGTGCATCCTTTTGTTCCCTTTCATGTATCTGCTCATCCGTTTGTACGCGGTGCTTGAGCGCATGAAAACACTCACCATTCTCGGGGTGGCGTGCATGGCGCTGATCGGGGCGTTCAACGCGCTGTTTCTGGATCGCGGCGTGACAGGGCTGGCTCTCGGAAACACCCTGGCTCTGACAGTGACCATGGTGCTGGGCTGGCTGCTGCTGCCGCGGAATCTGCGCGGACTCGACGCGCGCGTCACGGGGCCAGCCGTGATCAA
>JAGUYV010000387.1 GCA_020061125.1 bacterium
GTGCGGGCGCGGGGCGCGACGCCGGGTCACGGCGTTTTCCGGCGCGCAACTTGGCCATGTCCACGCGCGCAGCGGCCTTGATTTTGGTTTTGAGTTGCTCGGCCATGTCGCCCACGGTGTAGGCCGCACCGGGTTTGCACATCACTTCCACGGCGCCCACCTCGAGCGCCTCCATGGCCATCTCGCCGCCCTCGGGCGCCAGCGAACTGACCACGATCACGGGCAGCGGATAATGCCGGATGAGCTTGCGCAGAAAGGTGATGCCGTCCATGCGCGGCATCTCGATGTCGAGCGTGACCACATCGGGCTTAAGATAGACGATTTTATCGCGCGCAATGTAGGGATCCGTGGCCGTGCCCACGACCTCGATCTCGGGGTCGCGCGCCAGTTCCTGGCTAAGGATTTTGCGCACGATGGCGGAATCGTCCACAATCAGCACCTTGATCATAACGCCTGTGCATCCTCCCTATCGAGGATGAGAACCAGAAAAGCGTCGAAGCCTTCCACCACGATGTCCGCAGTGTGCAGCTTGTGTTCGGGGACATTGCTCAACATGGTTTCGAACTGCGGCTCGGACAAAGGCTCGGGCGCGGTAATGGCGAACTCGGCGCGGGTTCCCGCGATTTCGGGGAGCGCGTTGCCGCAGATCATATTGAGGATTTCACCGAGGGCGTCGGCCTTTTTGCGATCCGCGTCCGGGTCGTCCTCGTCCACGCCGAGCATGTTGGCGGCCAGGATGGAGGCCAGGCGCTCGCCGGAAGCCAGGGCCATGGCGCCGTGGAACGGGCCGTTGAAGGCCACGGAGCAGGCCATGAACGCGCCTCCCGGCTCGCGGCCCGAGTCCTCGGGGTCGTCGGTGAACGCAAACGCGGCTTCCTGCAGGATGCGGCGCGCGGTTTCAAAAAGAATCTGTCGGCAGGCCGGAACCTTCATCCCACTCTCCCAGCACCTCGACGATGGCGCCTCGAATCATCTCGGGCGTGAACGGCTTGCGAAAGAACGCCACCACGCCTTTCTGGTGCAGTTTTTCGATTTTGGTTTCGCTGCCCTCGGTGGAAATCACCACCACAGGCACATTGCAGAGCACTTCGTGTTCGTGCATGCGCTCGATCATCTGCACGCCGTCCATGACGGGCATGTTGATGTCCGCGAACACCAGGTCCACCCAGTTGCTGTTGAGCAATTGCAGGGCCTCGGCGCCATTGCCCGCGGTCAGCAGCTTGTCCACGGGCACGCCGGCCATGCGCACGGTGCGCGCAATCATGGACCTGATGATTTCGGAGTCGTCCACGATGAGAATGTTGAAACCCATGGCGCCCTGCGCCTCCCGTTAGAGCTCGAAAGTGCCCTGGCTGTTTTTTATGGTCACGCGGCCCGTGCCGACCTCGAGGTTCATGGTGCGCCACTGGTCGCCGCCCACATCCTCGCTCTGAATGAACACGCCGTTTTTCCAGAAGATCTTTTTCATGGCGATGTAGTTGCGCTGCCCGATGTTGAAAAAGTTGTTGTTGTCGAGCACGCGCGCGCCGCCCGCAACCTTGACGATGATGCGGCCCTTGTTCGCTCCGAGATTGTAGGCCGCCTTGAACAGAAGGGGAATGCCCGTGTCCGCGTACATGAACGGGTTCTCGCGGGCGCGGTCCGGGTTCTCGCGGGACAGCGGGAGCTGAAAATGGAGCAGGCCGCCTACGCGCGCGTGCGGGTCATGTATGGACACGCCGATGCACGACCCAAGCGAATGGGTCACAATCATGTCCCCATCGCACCCGGAGACTTTCATCTCGGAGACACCCACGATGTGCCTCATTGCAAGCACGGTCCGCTCCTCACGGTTTGATATATATGGTGGGCCGGACATAGCGGAACCTGTGCTGAATGCCTGTGAGGCTCTCGCTGTGGCCGACCATGAACACGCCGCCCGGGCGCAGCGCGTCGAAAAACCGCTGCACCAGTTCATTCTGCGTGGGCTTGTCGAAATAAATCATCACATTGCGGCAGAAAATCACATCGAATGGCTGTTTCATGGGCCAGGGTTCCATGAGGTTCAGCCGCCTGAACCGGATGAGCTTGGCAAGCTCGGGCCTGGCCCTGTAGAAGCCCGGATGGCGCGAATCCTTTTCAAAATACTTGTTGCGTAACTCCGGCGGGGTGTCCTTGAACCGCGCTTCGGAGTAGGAGCCTTCGCGCGCCACGGCCAGCACGCGCGTGGAGATATCCGTGGCCAGAATGAGCGCGTCCATGCGATCAAGATCTGACACGGCCTCGCGCGCCACCATGGCCATGGTGTAGGCTTCCTCGCCCGAAGAACAGCCCGCGCTCCAGATCCGCAGTTTTGATTGCTTTGAAGGATCAATCTTCTTGAGCACTTCGTCGCGCAGGTAATCGAAGTGGTCCGCCTCGCGGAAGAAGAAGGTGAGGTTGGTGGTGAGAGTGTCAATCATGTAGGTGAGTTCGCGGCCGGTCTGATCCCCTTCCACCAGGGCGAGATACTCGGGATAGGTGTCAATTCCGAGCTGTCGCAGGCGCTTGTTGAGGCGCGCCTGCACGAGCGCCTTTTTGCCGTCGTGCAGGTTGATGCGGCACAGTCCGTAGACCATCTCGCTGATGCGCTTGAAGTCCTCGTCCCGCAGGGGCCGGCTGGCGAGGATGTTCGCGACATCCGGCTCGGGGAAACGCATGGATGTGTCGGTGTTGCCGTCCAAAGGATCCTCCAGCGATGCGCCGCGGAAAAAAGAGCCGGGAGCGGAGCGGAACGCCCCGCTCCCAACTCTGTAGCGGCGCGCGCCGCGCGCGCGCCGCGGCTAGGGCTTTTCCGGTTGCCGGACCGCGATGCGCGGCCCGGGTTTGCGTTCGTGCGTTGGAGCCGCCCGCCGGGTCATTTATTCTGCTTGGCCAGCATGGCGATCTCGCCGGTGGTGAGCACTTTGCTGATGTCGAGCAGGATGATGACCTTGTCGCGGGCCTTGCCCATGCCCAGGATGAAGTCCGTGCTCACGGACACGCCGAACTCGGGCGCTTCGTCAATGTCCTGCTCGTGTATGTCCAGGACTTCGGAGACGCAGTCCACCGTGATGCCCATGAGCATGTCGTCCAGGTCCACCACGATGATGCAGGTTTCCTTGGTGTCCTCGGCCGCGTCCATGCCGAACTTGAGGCGCAGGTCCACCACGGGGATGACCTTGCCGCGCAGGTTGATGACGCCGCGCACGAAGTTGGGCATGCGGGGGACCTTGGTGATGTCCATAAGCCCGATAATCTCGCGCACGCGCAGAATTTCAAGCCCGTACACTTCGTCGCCCAGGTTGAAGGTGAGGTACTTGCTCATGCGCGTGCCCCGGTCCCTGGTTTCCTGGTTTGTATTGCTGATTCCCATGATCTTCCTCCTTAACTGGATAGGGAAACACCCTCTGTGCTAACGCGGGACGCGCCCGCGATTGTTCCCGAATCATTTGGCGCTGCGCGCGGCGCGCACAAGGCCCGCGGCGTCGAGAATGAGCGCCACCCGTCCATCGCCCATGATCGCGCCGCCGGACACGCCCTCGAGGTCGTCGAAAGCGCGGCCCAGCGACTTGATCACCACCTGCTGCTGGCCCACTAGCTCGTCCACGAGCAGGGCGCACGAACTGCCGTCACCGGCGATCACCACCACGAGCGCATCATCGGGGCTAGTTTTGGCGCTTGCGCACCCGAACAGCTTGTACAGCCGGAACAGGGGCAGCAGCTCGCCGCGCAGATTCAGCATTTCGCCCTTGCCCACCACGGTGGTGAGCTGGCCCGGATCCGGTCGCAGGGATTCCACAATGGCGATGGTGGGCACGATGTAGCGCTCGCCGCCCACAGTCACGATCATGCCGTCTATGATGGCCAGCGTGAGGGGCAGGCGGATGGTGAAGGTGGTGCCGCGGCCGGGTTCGCTCTCGATCTCGATGCGGCCGCGCAGGTTCTCGATGCTGCGTTTGACGACATCCATTCCCACGCCGCGGCCCGACACATCCGTAATTTTTTCCGCGGTGGAAAAGCCCGGGTGGAAGATGAGGCCGAAGATCTCGCGGCTGGTCATGTCCGAGGCCGCGCCGGGTTCGATGAGGCCCAGACTCTCCGCCTTGGCCAGGATTTTTTCCTTGTCCAGGCCCTTGCCGTCGTCCTCGAGCTTGATGATCACATTGCCGCCCTCGTGGAACGCGCGCAAGCGCACACGCCCCTTGCCGGGCTTGCCCGCGGCGCGCCGCTCCTCGGGTTTCTCGATGCCGTGGTCCACGGCGTTGCGCACCATGTGAACCAGGGGGCTGCCAATTTCCTCGACCACATTGCGGTCCAGCTCGGTATCCTCGCCCGAGTAGGTGAACTCGACCGGCACGCGGGACTTCACGGACAGGTCGCGGGCCAGGCGCGCCATTTTCTGGAAGGTTGACTTGAGCGACACCATGCGCATGCTCATGGCCAGTTCCTGCAGCTCGCGGGTGATTTTCGTGAGCTGGGCCACATTGCGCGACAGGCGCGCGTTGCCGGTGTCCCGGATTTCAGGCTCCTGCATGACCATGGAGTTGGAAATCACCAGCTCGCCCACGGAATCAATGAGCTGGTCCAGGCGGCTGGTGTTCACCTTGATGGAACCGTTGGTGCGCGCCTTTTGGAAAGCGGTGTCGGCTGCGGCCGCAATGTCCTGTGTATCCGCGGGCGGGGGCGTCTGCGAGTCCCGTTCCAGCGCCGGCTTGTGCGCAGGCGCCTGGGGCGCGGGACCGCCGGCCCAGGGATTTTCGAGCTTCTGGATCAGCTCTGCATATCCCCCCGGAATCTCGTAGGCCGCGCCGTTCATGGCGGCTTCCACGCGCCCGGCCATGTCTCGCAGCATGTCCAGAGCCTCGAACGCGGCCTGCGCCACAGGGCCGGTGAACGAGATTTTGCCCTCGCGCGCCTGGTCCATGAGCGACTCGGCCGTGTGCGCCAGTTCATTCACATCGTTGAGGCTCATGAATCCTGAAATGCCTTTGACATTGTGGAAGCAGCGGAAGATTTCATTCAAATGTTCGGCTGCGCCGGGGTTCTTTTCGAGTTCGAGCAGGGACACCTCGGAGGCCTGGAGGTATTCCATGGTTTCGGAAACGAACTCCGCGAGTTCGGGATTGTCGGGGTCGAAATTGATGATGGGCAGGTCGCGCGCA
>JAGUYV010000269.1 GCA_020061125.1 bacterium
GGCGTGCGGCGCGGTTCCGCGGCAGCACAGGCCTGTGAACACGAGCGCGGCCAGCGCCAGGGCGATTCCCGTGCGTTTCATGGCGGAGTCCTCCGTGCATGCCCGGCGGGCATGCGTACTGTGCTTTCATTATACCGGGAGAGCGCGCGGCGGGGAACAGGCGCGCGGCGTCGTCACCACTTGCAGGGGCCGGGGAGCGCGTCGGGGCAGATGGTTTTTTCGTCGGTCTTGATGTTGTGCATGATGAGCAGTTTGTCCACGATGGCGCCTTCGAGGTTCGCGCCGCG
The DNA here is from genome assembly GCA_020061125.1 of bacterium. GTDB lineage: Bacteria > UBP15 > UBA6099 > UBA6099 > DSWB01 > DSWB01. The sequence goes on from JAGUYV010000269.1 coordinate 288, forward strand.
CAGATCGGTGTTGTCGAGGCCCGCGCCCAGGAGCACGGCGTTTCGCAGGCTTGCGCCCTGAAAATAGGAACCGAACAGGCGCGCGGCGCGGCGCTGGGGCCTGTCCGGGCTGCGCATCTGCGCGCTGTCCAGAACGGCTTTTTCGAAATCGCAGTACACAAAAGCAGCGTTGTCCAGAATCGCATCCTGAAGGACTGCGCCGGAGAAGTCCGAATTGTGCGCATCGAACCCGGCCATGTTCGCGCCCGCAAGATTTGCGCCTGTGAAAAACGAGTCGTGCGCCCTGGCGTTGGACAGGTCCGCGCCCTCGAGGTTTTGTCCGGCCAGGGTCACGCGGTCGAGCACGGCTTTGCGGAGCGTTGCGCCCGTGAAATCCGCCCCGGCCAGGCGCGCGCCGGTGAGGTCCGCAAAAGAAAAATCCGCGCGCGAGAAATCGCCGCCTTCGAGAAATGCATCGCGCAGATTCACGGTCTGCAGGTCGCAACCCGGGCATTTGCCGAACACCTGCGCCAGCCACAGATTGCCCCCGGCGCGCGTGCCGAAATATTGCAGGTACTTCATGGCGCTGTTGTCATAGGGGGTCTCGTATTCGGCCTGCCACCAGTCGTCGCCGTTGTAGAAATGCACGGCGCTGTGATAGCGGAACCAGCCGTTGTTCGCACCGCGCCACAGCCAGCCGTGGTCCTGGAGGTGATAGAAGATGCGCACATGCAGCGCGTGCCAGCCCGGCTCGGGCAGCCCGGCGCCGTGCTGCAGGGTGATGTCGCAGTTTTTGAGATAGCCGTAGGGGATGGCGGGATAGGACACGCGGCCGTCGGGACTCCAGCCGTCGAGCAGATAGATCATGCGGTGCGTGAGTCCGCGCTCGAATGCGGAACCCTCGGATTTGAGCCGCAGGGAGAGGCCGCAGACTTCGAGCCGCGCCTCGGCCCGAGTGTCCGCGCCGCGCGCGTTGCCGGTGCGCACCTCCACGGCCAGAGCGTCAATGATGTCCCGCGGCCTGGGGTCCGGATGGGCCGCGATGATCCGTGAATCCGGCAGGGTCCATACGCGCGCCGGGTCCACGACCGGGCCGGCGCCGGCGCGCGCTCCGGCAAACACGAGGATCGCCAGAATCGCCGCTGTGCAACAGAACCGTTTCGAGAAACCGGGCATGACGGAATGCTCCCGCGCATTGCGCGGCCGGGCCGCGCTTGCCGATATTCTATCAGCAATCCGGCCATATATGAAAGAGTGCGCGCGATCTGGTAAAATAAGACAGCGGCTAAGGCGTCGCGAGGCGGCCGCAACCCGGAGGTGTTCCCCATGAAAAATACCATGAAGGCGCTGATATTCCCGGAGCCTTGGAAGGTGGAATGCGTGGAGATTCCCATTCCCGAGCCAGGGCCGCACGATGTGCTCGCCCGGGTGGTGAGCTGCGGCATCTGCGGCTCGGATGTGGGCATCTACGAGGGCGGGCACTGGATTGTGGCGCACGGACCTGGAGGGCACGGGCACGAGAGCGGGTGCGAAGTGGTGGCCGTGGGGGACAGGGTTGACGGGATAAAGCCCGGGGACCGCGTGGCGCGCATGGGCGCGTGCTATGCGCAGTACACCACCGAGGTGAATGTGGTGGGGCACGGTCAGGATCAGGCCACGGGCGCGCTGCCCATCGTGCGCAATGATCTCACATGCGACGAGATTTCCTTTGCGGACGCCGTGGGGTGCGCGCTGAACTGCGCCGAGCGCGCCGAGCTGGACCGCATCAAAGGAAGGAAACCCCGCGCGGTCATTCTCGGGCTTGGACCCATAGGTCTGATCCTCGCGCGCATTCTGGCCATGCGCGGCGTGGAGGTGGCGGCGTCGGAGCCGTTCGCGCACAAGCGCGTGCTCGCGGCCGGGTCCGGGGTCAGGGTGTTCAATCCCTGCGAGTTCACCCGCGCGCGCCACGGCCGCGAGACTTATGTGGATGCGATTCTCGAGGATTTCGGCCCGGCCGATGCGGTGTTCGAGATGGTGGGGCACAACCAGACCCTGCTCGACGCCATTGCCCTGGTGCGGCCCGGATTCCGCGTGCTGGTGTTCGGCGCGCAGAGCATGCAGATGATCCCGTACAAGGAATGCCGGCTCAAGGGCGCGGAGCTGGTGTATCCCGAGGCCATGGTGAATTCCAAGAGCGGCGTGGATTACTGGACCCCGGCGCTGGATCTTCTTTCCGGGAAGAACGGCCCCAAATTGCAGGTCATGGATTTAATCACGGATCGTGTGACCCTGGAGCAGGCCATGCATGCGTTCGAGCATTACAACCGCGAGGGATGGATCAAGATTATCGTGGAGCCGAACAGGGACTGACGGGCCGCCCGCGCGGAAAAAACAGGACCGGCGGCGCGGACGCCGAAGCGCCCGGCCGCCAATCCGGCTCCAAAGAGGCAAAGTCCGATGCTGCTCTGAAGGTTCGAGGAACGCCGCGCCGCGCGTCCCATTGTCAATCAGCAATTCTTCTCACAGTGAAAACCCGAACCCCACGCCGAACCAGAACTCGTTGTCCGGGTTCACCGTGTCTTCGGGCGTGATGACATAGTTGATGGATGGCGTGATGTCCACGGACCCGGATGTGAAGGTCATGGACAGGCCGATGTCAATGTCGCTGACGCCGGATTGCGCGCCCCACTGGGTGTCGTTGTATCCCACGCCCAGGCCGAGAGCCAGGGGCGGCGTGGACTCGTCATCCGCAAGCGTGAATTCCGTGCTTCCGCCCAGGAAGTAGTAGGTTCCGTCGCCCGCTTCCCAGTCGTGATAAATCTTCAAAGACGGGCTTAAGAGCGCGTCGGGCCAGGCCACGCCGATGAACGCTTCGCTGCTCTCTGTCTGGGCTTCCGCCGCGGACACCACGCTGGGGAATGTGTAGTGCGTGTATCCGGTGGAGAATTCGGCGTCCCCGGAGATCTTTGTTGCGTAACGCAGAGTGTAGTCCAGCTCGTCAATCTGCGGGTCGCCGTCCAGGGCGTAGCTGCCCCAGACATCGAACGCCATGCCCGAGGGCCAGGCCACGGTGACGCCGCCCTGCATTGCAGGCTCATTGGATGGCGCAAGGTCCCAGCCGCGCCAGATGTACTTGCTCACATAACTCAAACTTCCGCTGGTTTCCACAGCGCCCAGCGCGCCCTTTCCCGTGCTCACGAGCAGCAGCACGGCCAGCGGCATTGCCATCAGTACAGTCCTTTTCATGGTGATTCAATCCTCCCTGGATCAGTGTGTGTTTCCCGCTTGCGCGAGTATTCGGCTGTGTGATTCATCCCGTGCACGGAGATCCTTTCACAGCGGGTTGCAGAGATATTAGGAAAATTCGTGCCATGCCCGATTCAGCGGGGCTGCAGACAACGAAAACCTGCTGGAGACGCGCAAAAACCGCTTATGGCAAGAGGTATTTTTTGTTAAAGAAATTTTCAGGCGCTTTCTTGCGTCACGACCGCGCGGCCCGTGGTGCGCACCATATTGTTCCGTTTGGATCTGCGCGAAACAAAATTGTTCCGCTCGGCAGGACCGTTTTGGTGGACAGGGCGCACATGCGGCTATAATATCCCGTAAGCAGCGCGCGCCGCGCGCTGCGGGAAGGCGGCGGCATGGATTTTCAGGTACAGGCAATGGACGGGGCGTTGCGCGCCGGGCGGTGCGATCTGCCGCGCGGCGGGTTCCAGACCCCCGTTTTCATGCCCGTGGGCACGCGCGCCACGGTCAAGGCCCTTGGCCCCGAGGACCTCGAAGCAATCGGCGCCGGCATCATCCTGTCCAACGCATATCACCTGTATCTGCGGCCCGGCGCGGACATCATCGAGCGGCTCGGCGGCGTGCAGCGCTTCATGGGCTGGGACCGCCTGGTTCTCACCGACAGCGGCGGATACCAGATCTTCAGTCTCAAGGAATTGCGGAAAATTCGTGACGACGGCGTGGAGTTCAAGTCCATAGTGGACGGGTCCGCGCACTTCATGACGCCCGAGGACAACATGCGGCTGCAGCGCGCGCTGGGGTCCGACATCGTGATGGCGTTCGATGTGTGCCCCGGTGCGGACGCGCCGCGCGAGGAAGTGGTGCGCGCACTGGAGCTGACCACGGCGTGGCTGCGCCGGTGCGCGGCCGTGGAGCTTCAGCCGCATCAGCGCCTGTTCGGCATTGTGCAGGGCGGGCTGGACAAGTCTCTGCGCCGCCGTTCGGCAGAAGAGCTTATTGCCCTGGACCTGCCCGGTTACGCCATCGGCGGCCTGTCCGTGGGCGAGTCCCAGGAGCAAATGCTCGAGATTGCGGAATACACGGCCGCACTGCTGCCGCCGCACAAGCCCCGGTATCTCATGGGTGTGGGCATGCCGCTGGACATCGTGCGCGCGGCCGCGGTTGGCATAGACATGTTCGACTGCGTGCTGCCCACGCGCATGGCGCGCAACGGCACGGTGTTCACGCCAACCGGGCGGCTCACCATTCGCGCGGGCGCATGCAAGGACGACCCGCGGCCCATCCAGGAGGATTGCCCGTGCCCGGCCTGCCGCAGATTCTCGCGCGCCTACATCCGGCACCTGTTCAACGCGGGTGAAATCATGGGGCCGCGCCTGGCCACATTACACAATCTCACCTTTTATGCTACAATGATGCATCACATGCGCGAAGCCGCGCTCCAGGGCCGGTTCGCGCAATGGCAACACGATTTTGAAACTTCGTATCAGAGTGGAGGATAAAAAGTGTTTGAACTGATTCCCGGCCTCGCCGGCGGCGGCCTGGCCCAGGCAAAGGGCATGGACATGTCCTTTTTCATCATGCTTGGCGGCATGATCCTCATTTTCTATTTCATGCTCATCCGCCCCCAGAAACAGCAGCAGAAGAAACACGACGACATGATCAAGTCCCTTCAGAAGGGCGACAAGATCCTGACCCGCGGCGGCGTATACGGCACCATCGAGAAAGTCACCGAGCACAGCCTGCGTGTGAAGGTGGCCGAGAATGTGGTGCTGCGCATGACCAAAAGCGCGGTGGCCAGCAAGACCTCTGTGGACGAAGCCGAGTAACCGGCGATGGATGCGGGCCGGAGCCTGCGGCCGCGTCATTTCCGCGTGAATTAATGGATAGTGGTTATACGGCCCGAGCCGGGCGCGCGTGCGCCGGGCTGCGGCATTTGTGCTTTTGCCTATAATGGAAACAAACCCTTTTTCGGGAGTGATGCGGGAATGAAACGCCACACGCTGGATCTGGAGCCTGGACGCAGTGCGCGCCGCGGGATCAATGCTACAGGCATACTTGCGGTCCTGGTTTTTTTCGCCGCGTCCATTGTCATAGGCAACTGGGCGGACGGCAGGCTTCAGGCTCCGCGGCCCGCGGCGAAGCCGCGGGCATCCGGCGCGCCCCAAGCCGCCTCGCAATCTTCCGGCAAGGTCCAGACGCTGACCCTCGAACCGGAACGCGTTCCTGAAACTTCCGCGCAAGAACAAGCCGCGGACGAACCCGCGCAAGCCGCGCCGCGTGACTCCGCGCAATATGAGAACAACCTCGTAATCACGGATGCTCCGGTAAAACCGGCAAGGCAGCCCGCCCCCGCGGCTTCCCCGTCCGCAGCAGCCCCCGCAGCTTCCTCACGCCCCTCCCCTGCCCGCTCCGTTTCTCCCCCCGCGCCGCCGCAAGCCGCCGCGGCCGTCAAATCCGCCTCTCCCGCTCCAAAACCCCCGGCGCAGTCCAACCCCGCCATGAAACCCGCATCCTCCAAACCCACGGCCGTGAGCGCCGCGGCGCCGGACACGGTCGTGCGCGTCAAGCCCCCGGCCAACGCCTCGGCTTCGGACCCCTTCTATTCGGTGCGCCTCAACAAGGCCGAAAGCAAGGTCCTGGCCGATGTTGTCGCCGACACCCTCAAGAAGCACGGGTTCGACGATGCCGCCGCCGTGCGCACCCCGGACGGCCAGTACTCGGTCAAGGTCGGAGATTTCAATTTCCGCTACGCCGCGGAAAACGCCAAAAAGCAACTCCAGGATCTCGGGTTCCAGGAGACTTACATTGAGGAGAAGACCGTGGCGGAGTGAGCGTGTAGCGTGTAGCGAGTAGCGTGTAGGGAAAGGCAAAAGCAAAGAAAAATCGAATCGCCGGGGCGCACACGCGGGATGCAACAGTGAGGAGGTCGTGTGAAAACACGCAGCTACAAGGATCTCATTGTATATCAGAAGTCGTATGCTTTATGTTTGGAGATCTACCGGATTACCGGGGAATTTCCCAAGGCGGAATTGTACGGACTGACATCGCAGATGCGGCGTGCGGCGGTTTCCATTCCATCGAATATCGCGGAAGGATACAGGCGCAGGAACAGGAAAGAATACATGCGCTTTTTGCGTATCGCCCATGGGTCCTGCGCCGAGCTTGAAACCCAGCTTGCACTATCAACAGATCTCGGGTTTATGCCGGAAGCTCACGGCCAGGAAGCGCTGGCCGCGCTCGACGAAGTCAGCCGTATGTTGCGCAAAATGCATCAAACACTGGAAAGCAAACAAACCTGATCAGTGGACGGCGTCTGATTTTTGGGATAATTTACTGTCATGTACAGGGAACCGCCCGATCAATCCGGTTTTCCCCTACGCGCTACTCGCTACACGCTACTCGCTGACAAGGAGTTTACAAGCAATGGATAAATCCCGATACGATGTCATCATCATCGGCGCTGGCCCGGGCGGGCTGACCTGCGCCATGTACATAGCGCGGGCCGGTCTGACGCCCCTGGTGCTTGAGCGCGGCGGCCCGGGCGGGCAGATGCTCGCCACGGAGCTGATCGAGAATTATCCAGGCTTCCCGGATAATGTGACCGGAACGGAGCTGGCCGAAAAGCTCGTGGAGCACGCCAAACGCTGGGGCGCGGAAGTGGCCTACGGAGATGTCAAAGAATTCTGCGCGCGCGGCGAGGACAATGCGATCTGCGTGCAAACCGCGGCGGGCGAACAGCTCACCTGCCGCGCGCTTGTGCTGGCCACGGGCGCGGCCCCGCGCAAGGTGGGCTTCAAGGGCGAGGAAGAATTCATCGGCCGCGGTGTGAGCTACTGCGCGCTGTGCGACGGCAACTTCTACCGCGGCCGCGATGTGTGCGTGGTAGGCGGCGGCGACAGCGCCGTGGAAGAAGCCGTGTATCTTAGCAACATCGCCAAAAGCATCACCGTGATTCACCGGCGCGAACAGCTTCGCGCCAAAAAGGTCGCCCAGGACGCGGCCATGGCGCGCGACAATATTTCCTTCCGTTGGAACTCGGAAGTCGAGGAAGTGTTTGGCACGCAGTTCGTCGAGGGCGTGCGCGTGAAAAACAACAAGACCGGGGAACAGAGTGAGATCCCCTGCGACGGCATTTTCTTTTATGTAGGCATTGTGCCGGCCACGAGTTATGCGCCTGACTTCATCGAGCGCGACGAGCTTGGCTTCATCAAAACCGACATGAAAATGCAGACCAGCAGCCCGGGCATATACGCCGTGGGAGATGTGCGCCGGCCCATGGGACGGCAGGTGGCCACGGCCGTGGGCGACGGCGCGGACGCGGCTATCGCCATCCAGCACTATCTGCTCGAATATCCCTGGTAAGGAGACTCCGCCCATGAACTGCCCGCGCTGCGGACAGGCCGTAAAACCAGGCGCCCAATTCTGCGCACAATGCGGCGCGTCCATGCCC
>JAGUYV010000429.1 GCA_020061125.1 bacterium
AGCGCCGCGCACAGCGCAAGCGCGATCAGTACGGCCGCATACGGCATGCGGGAACAATACGATATCCTTGAACCGCTCCGGGCTCGGGCGCTACTCTCGGTTCTCATGACGAAAAGCCTCTCCTGCCTGATTTTTACGGGTCGGTGAAGCCTTGTGTTTATGACATGAACTTAACAATATCATTACAATGATACATTCGGCAACATTTAACAATCAAGGATGATCGCAAAAAAAACCTTCCGGCGCGGCCGCAGGCCATTACACGCGCTGCGCCCGGTGATGCGCACCCTTTGACATAATTTCCACTGCCCGGCCCGGTTTTTTCTACACAAGCCGCGGGAAAACGGGTACAATATCCCTGTTGGCCTTGAGCGGACCGCAAAGAAGAATATTGCGGTTCGGCATTTGCATGGTACTGAAAGGACCCGTCATGACATTTGGCTTACCCGAACCGCCTTCGCTGATCACCCTGCAGGTCAGCGATCTCAAGGATATGGTGGAATCGCAAAAGAGCGCCGGGCTGCGCATCCTAGACCTGGCGGCCATGGAGAACGAGGGCTACGCCACGCGCAGCCGCCTGGGGCCGCCTGCGCCCAAGGCGCCCTGGTATCCCGCGGGCAAGGCCGTGACCTCCAAGGAATTCAAAATGGTCTCCCGCTTGCTGTCCGACATCTCCCAGCTCACCCTGGTTCCCACAGAGCAGTTCCCGCAGCTCGCAGAACTGCACAACAAGCAGGATTACCACGAAATCCTCGAGCGCATCCGCGGCTTCATCACTGAACTGCTCATCCACTTCATGGAAGCGCAGTTCACGGCCAAGATGCGCATCTTCGACGACATGAAGGCCCTGGTGCAGGAAACCTGGGGCGACATCGAGCAGCTCATGTTCAAAACCGCGGAACTGGCCGAAATGATCAAGCCCAATCTCCGGGACTTCCGCATCAGCTTCGACGACCTGCTGCCCACTTACCGCGAGAGCGCTGACGTCAAGCTGGCCATGGCCATCGAAACCAGCCACCAGGCCAACTTCGCCATGCGCATGGGCACCTGCCTCATCGCCTGCCTGCTCATCTACAATGAAATGCTCAAGGCGCGCGGCGCCAAGGACCCGCGACTGCGCTTCGATAAAGAGTACCGCAAACGCAACCCCGCCGAGATCTATTACTTGAGCGACAAGTTCATCGAAAACATGGCCTTCACCGCGTACATCATCAACATGGGCCTGTACCATTCGTCACTGGACCCCGTGCTCCAGAAAATCCTGTCCGACACGCCGCCCTCGGCGGACGAGCACAGCGCCATCCGCAAGGCCACCTACCAGAAGACTCTCGAGATCATCACCGCGCACACCCTGCTCGATCTGCCCGCGGGGAAGAACCTGCTCAAGGTGCTCATCGCCGAGGAGCAGGCCGACGGCGAGGCCGCGGCCCTGGTGGACCCCATGGTCCTGGAAATGCTCAAGGTGTGCATGGACTACTTCTCGCTGACATCGCAGAGGCCGTACCGGAAAAAATATCACCGCAGCCAGGTCATCGAGCACATCTGCGCGCGCTTGGGCGAAGAGTACAACATCGAGGCCGCGAATGTGCTGTTCAGCTTCTTCTATCCGTTCGCGCCGGGCGAAGTGCTCACCCTCAACGACCGCGCCACGGGCCAGCCCCTGTTCGTGGTCAAGGTGCTGTCGTATTCCAAAACCTCGCGCCACCCGCAGGCGCGAAGCCTGCCCGTGGTCAAGGTGCTGGACTCGGCCGAAGGCGCTCCCGCGCTCGGCGCGGGCGGCGCGCCCGTAAGCCTCATGGATCTGCTCTTCAAGGACACCCGTTTCTCCAGAGACGAACTCGTGTTCATGGGCAGCGAAACCAAGGGCGCGTTCTTCCTAGCCCAGGTGCTCGACCCCGAAGCCTTCAAAGTCAGGTTCCTGCGCTGCGTCACGCGCTCCATCCCTAAAGCCAAGGCCGACGCCATCGTGGGCAAGGAACTCGAAGTCAAACCCGGCAACCCCGAGCAGCGCCTCTGGAAATGCCTCCCGGCGCTCTATCTTGCCGACACCGTGCCCACGCAGCCGGGCGATATTTTCGAGTGAGTTGACGGAAAGAAGCGATCCACGAAGCACACGAAGAAAGCACGAAGAAAAGCAAAGACAAAGCAAAACTCTCCGGCCTTTGGCCGGAGAGTTTTTTTATCTCTGGATAAATGAAGTTCCCTTGCTCCGGATAGGGTTCATGCGCGGACCCGCCTCTCCGTGCCCTCCGTGGCAAGCATTGCTTCAGGCCTCGCCGTTCATGCCTCCGGCAGCAGGGATACGGCGAAGTCGCGGAACGCGTTGTACGCGGCCTGGAATTCCGCGGAGGTCTTTTTCACGGATCCGAAATCTTTCCACTGGTTGGGCGTGTGGCCGCGCTTGCCGAAATCACCCTCGATGCCCGCGTCCTTGAGGATGCGGTTCAGTTCCGCGTTCAGCTCGAAGCCCTGCACGAAATCCGGCCACGCGTTGAGCCGCTGAACCACTTCCGGGCCGAAATCGTCGCGAATGGATTCCACGAAAGCGGACAGGTCGAAATCGTCCCGGAGCGAGACCTGCAATACATTTTCCTGGTGGTTGCCGAATTCGGTGTGCACCATGTTCTGCGCGGACAGGGTCCAGTAGGTGTCCATGGGGCGGCGCTTGGATGCAGGCAGATAATTGATGCGTCCGAGGATAAGGCGCGCCTGGTGCTCGCCCAGCGCATGGGCGCGGCACAGCCAGTCCACCCATTTCTCGCGGTTCTTTTCGGAGAAGAAAATATGCCACACGCGGCGCGCCACGAGCGTGCCGGATTTCTGCAAATCTTCTTCGAGTTGCACGAGTTCGGCCTTGGACGCTGCGCCGTCGAGCGCACGGATCACGGGCGCGTCAATTTCCCTGACCCCGTTGGCGTAGCACGAGGCCTGATACACCTTGTCCTCGAACGATGCCGCGGCTTTGACTTTTTCGAGCGTGCCGTTGGCTTTGGCCAGTGCGGTGATGCGGGCCAGGGCCTTGTCCGCGCCGATCTTTTTCTTGAGCTTCTGGAACAGGCGCAGCAAGGCGTCTTCGCGCAGGTGGCTCTCGAAGCGGCCGCCCATGTTAGTCATGTAGAGCTGTGTGGGAAGGATGCCTTTTCTGATGGCCGCGGCCATGCCCGCCATTTCCTCGAGGATCATGGTGACCTGCTGGGCCACGGTGTAAATGACCGTGACATTGGAGCCGAGTCCGTGCTCGTTGATGGCGCGGGCGATGGCGCGCGCGGCCGGGTTGGACGCGGCCACTTTAATCACCATGTTGGGCCGCGCGAGTTCGTCGTCCATGTCGTAGCCGGCCAGCGGGTAGGAATCGTACAGGCGCAGATCCTGCTGCGCGTATTCCAGGGCCGTGAGCGCGTCCATGATGCTGGCCTGGGCCTTGTGCGCGATGTTGGGGTTGAGCTGGAAGCTGACCACGCCGCCGCCGGTGGTGCCCGCAAGGTTGTAGAACACGGGGCGGAACACATGCAGGTTGTCCCACAGGGCCTCGAGCGTGGCGGACAGGGCGATGTCGTCCGCGTGCGCCGCGGGGTCCGCGATCCACTCCGCGCACTGGGGATGCGCGGCCGCCGCGAGCTTGAAAGCGTCCTGCAGCGCGGGGTCGTCTTCATAGGCTTTTGCCGCGAGCACGGGGTTGGTGGACACCTGCTGGAACCCGAGGTGGCGCAGCCAGCGCAGGCCAAGGGCGTAGTCGTTGCCGAACTTGCAATAATCCAGCGCGGCCATGTGAAAGTACACATTGTCCTGTATTTCGTCCCGGGCGGCGAGCAGAAACTCGGGTGTAACCGGGGAGCGCCCCTTTGTGGCGGCGCGGATGCGTTGCGCGGTTTTGGCCACCATGCTCGCGCCGCCCTGCACCAGTTCCATGCCCGCCAGCAGCCGGTCCACGGCCGCTTCCGCGGCAAGCGGCGCGCCGTATTCGTCGCACTCCCACCGCTCCCACGAAACCAGCGTTTCCAGAAGGAACTCGGCGGCCAGTTCTTTTTCGTCGTCGTCCAGCAGGCTGCTCTCCAGGCCCATGAAATTCAGGAAAGTTTCCAGCGCCCAGTCGTAGCAGCGGATGCGCATGATCATGCTGGCGGCGCGCGCGCCGTCCGACGCCGCGGCGTCCGGACGCGCCATGAAGAACTTGACGCCGAGCTGGCGCGCCGCGCCCGCGATCACGGACATGAGCGACCCGTTGATTTCCGGAAACAGAATGTGGTCCGCGGCCAGCTTGGTGTGGCCCCAGCACGCGAGTTGCGTGATGTTGCCCGCGTGGCAGTCGCGCACGGGCGCGCGGCCTTCCTGATTCAGGGCCCAAGGCCGGTCCGCGGCCGCGGCCGCCCGGAACTGTTTTTTCAAGGCGGTCAATGCGCCGTCTCTTTTTTTGGTTGCCATAATGAAACTCTCCTTTCGGGCGCGGCCGGGCAGCGCCGCGCGCTGTTCCTATATGCTATCGCTTTTGGGGCGCGGGAATCAAGACGCGGGTCAGCAGAAGACCATGCCCGCGTAGGAGACCAGCGAGCCGGTGCCGTCCACGATCTGGTCGTATCCGGCCAGGGCCGCGCGGTCCGCGTCCACGCAGGACAGGAACAGGGCCAGTGCGGACATGCCGCACACATGGCGCGCGTCCATGTCCTCGCGGAAGTGCGCGAAGAAAGCGTTTGGGTCGCGCCGCGTGAGGATGTCCGCGAGTTCGAGATCCCGCCGCCGCACAAGGTCCTGCATGGGCCGGTCCGGCGCCTCGGGGTCTCCGAAGCGCAGGCCCACATGCGCGAAGTCCACGCCCGCGATGAAAGTCGTGCGCTGCCGCGAGGCAATGGCGCGCAGGGCCGCGGCCATGGATTGCACTTCCGGGTCCTCATGGAAGGGAACGCCGCGGCCGAGCAGTTCGTACATGGACGACACATACAGCGGCAGGATGCGCGCCGGGTGGTCCGGGCCGAGCGCGTGCCGCAGGAACACGCACTGGAACTCGATGGAATGTTCGCCCCGGTGCGTGAACTCGTCGCCGCGCAGCGCGGGACCGAACTGCGCGATCAGTTCCCGTGCGGCGTCCTGGTGCAGGGGCATTGCGCCGAGCGGCGTGGCGAAATCCTTGGGCGCGAGGCAGAACACGCGAGACGACAGCGCGTGCGCGGTGCCGAGGATTATGTACAGGTCCGCGGGGTGGCGGCGGATGGCGTCAAACGCCGCGGCGAACACGGGGCCGCCCGCGGAGATGTCTATATGCGGGGCCACGATGCCGCGCGGCGACGCATTTGCGGGAATGTCCGGGGACTGTAGCTTTTCGTAGAATGCGTCGAGTTGCCTTTGCAGCGCCGCGGGGTCCGCCTCGTATGCCCGGCCCGCGAACGCGGGTTCACGCTCCGGGAGCGCGGCGTAGTCGCGGCGCAGAGCGTTCAGGTGCGCGCGGAACCGGGGCGTGTCCAGCAGATAGGCCTCGTCGAGCTGCCGCGCCAGGTTTTCAATCGCGCCCGGAGGCACGGGCGCTCCGAACCGCTCCTGGATTTCCCTGTACATGCCCGGAATGTCGTGGGCGCCGTCAAACAGGGACAGCACGGTGACCGTGAAGTCCGTGACATACAGGGTCTGTTCGCAAATATTTGACGGATCGTGCAGCGCGTAGTGGGGTTGTCCCTCAATGGTGACGGGAGAGGCTTCCACGGTCCGCAGCCTTGGAAAACCGGGTTCGCTTCCCGAATGGGTCATGGTCATGGCTCCGGCAGGCGGATGATTTGTCCGGACACGGCGCCGCCGTGCGCGGTGAGCAGGCCCACGGAATGGAATCCGCCGGACACATGGCCGCACGCGGACCCGGGGTTGAAGAGCAAAACGCCGCTGCGCGGCTCGTTCAGCGCCCGGTGCGTGTGGCCGAACACCACGGCGTGAATCTCCTCTCCCTGGAACTGGCGCAAGACATGGTCCTCGACGCCCGCGGGCGCGCCCCAGCCGTGGGTCAGCCCGATGAGGCAGCCCCCGGCGCTCACGATGCGCTTGTCCGGCAGAAGGCCCTGGCTGCGGAAACGGTCCATGTTTCCGCACACGGCCTTGACCGGCGCTATGGTTTCCAGTTCCTCGATCACGCCGAACTCCACGGCGTCGCCCGCGTGCAGAATCAGATCGCAGTCCCGGAAAATTTCAAACACGGCATCGGGGAGCCTGCGCGCATATTCGGGAATGTGGGTGTCTGAAATCACGCCGATTTTCATTGTTCCGCCATGATACAGCAAAAGGCACGGGGCGCGCCACTCGGAGCGCGCGGCGCGTCACAGGAACGGCGCGGCGTCGCCCTTGCCCTCGCGGATCACTTCCGGCTCCAGGCCCGAGAGGTCTATGACCGTGGACGGCTCCACGGGCAGAAGCCCGCCGTCAATCACGAAGTCCAGGGCGTGGCCCAGAGTGTCGCGGATTTCGAGGGGGTCGTCGAAGATGTCGTTTTCGCGGCGCGTGGTGCTGGTGGTGATGATGGGGTTGCCCAGCTCGCGCACGATGGCCTGGGCGATTTCGTTGTCCGGCACGCGGATGCCCACGGTCTTGCGCTTTGTCATCACAAGGGACGGCACCTCGCGCGAGGCGGGCAGCACGAAGGTGTACGGCCCGGGCAGGTGCTTTTTCATGGCGCGGTAGGCCTCGTCGGACACGAACGCATAGCGGCTGATGTCCTTGAGATCCGCGCAGATGAAGGCCAGCATTTTGTTTTTCTTGTGCGGTTTGAGACGGTAGATTTTGTCCACGGCTTTTTTATTGAACAGGTCCGCGCCGATGCCGTAGGTGGTGTCCGTGGGATAGGCGATCAGCCCGCCGCCGCGCAGGGATTCCACGACCTTGTCAACAAGGCGCTTCTGGGGGTACTGGGGGTTAATTTTTAGAATCTGGCAGCCCATGCGCGGCGCGCTCCCTGTTGCGTTGCCTTCATTAGTATAACGAAGAGAACCGCGCGCGGAAAACAATTCCCGGACCGGCAAACCTCAAGAGCGGCCGCGGCCCGCGTGCTTTTCAAACAGGGTGGCGTAGAACCGGGTCCAGACCTCGCGGCTGCAATGCGCCTCGGCGTGGGCGCGGCCGTTGCCGCCGTACCGCGCCGCCGCCTCGCGGTCCCGATACAACTCCAGAATGGCCCCGGCCAGCGCGCCGCTGTTTTCCGGCTCCACATGAACGCCCGCGCTGGCCGTGCGGATCAGCTCCCAGTTGTCGCCCTCCACATCCACCGCGGCCAGGATCGGGCGGCCCGAGGCCATGACTTCGTATGTCTTGCACGGGATCGTGGTCGTGGACTTTCCCTTGCGCAGGGACACCAGGCACGCATCCGCGGTGGCGATCACCTCGGGCATGCGCGCCTGCGGCACCGGGTCGTGGAACGCCACATTTTTCAATCCTCGTTCCGCCACGAAATCCACCAGCGTCTGCTTGTCCGCGCCCGTGCCCACGATCAGAAACTTGATGTCCGGCGTGCCGCGCAATTCCTCCGCGGCCTCGAGCATGAATGTGAGGCCCTGGGAATACCCGATGGTTCCGGCGAACAGGACCACGAAATCCGATTCCGAAAGCCCGTTCTCCCCGCGGAACCGGGTCAGGCGGTCCCCGGGCATATAGAACCCGGTGTTGACCCAGTTGGGAACGATGACCAGCTTGTCTTCGGGCACGCCCTTGCGCATGAGCGTGCGGCGGAACCCCTCGCAGATCACGGAAACCACGGCAGCCTTGCGGTAAATGAACCGCTCGACCCGGGTGAGCGCGCGGATCAGCCGGGGGTTGGTGATGACCCCGTGGTCCACGGCGATGTCCGGGTAAATGTCCTGCACATTGAACAGGAACGGCGCACGGAACAGGCGGCCCAGAACCCAGCCGGAAACGCCCTCGAGCAGGGGCGGCGATATCACGAAAATGAAATCGAACCGTGCGCCCCCGGTTTTGAGCTTCAGCCCGCCCAGAATGCAGGTGATCATGAACGAGATGTAATTCAATATTTTGCCGTGCGGGGTTTTGGCCGGATGCGCGTAAATCCAGGTGCGCAGAACGCGCGCGGCGCCGTGCCGCTCTTCGGCGAAGAGCTTGCCGCGGTATTCCGGGGGCACCACCATGTGCGGGTGGTGCGGCATGCCGCACAGCACCGTGACTTCGTGTCCCATCGCCGCGTGGTCCTGCACGATCTCGTTGACAATGCGCGCGTTCGGGCCGATGTCCGGGTGGAACGACGAAGTAATGTAGAGCAGTTTCATGAGCCGGTTTCCAGTGCAAAAAGTGCGGGCCGGCACGGCCCGCAGTACAACGCAATAATTATAGCAATCCGGCGGCACAACCGGAAATCCAGCCATCGCGGGATCTGGCGCCGCCGAAAAACTCTTTGTTCAGTCGGCATTTGCCCATGCAAAGTTCCATGAGCAATATGCAAAACCGCAGGCAAAGAGAAATCCGGGATACTGCGCGCGCTGCAAACTGCGGTCAATACACAGCGCGTTTCTCGATCATTATCTTGTTTTCGAAATCAACGATGTTCAACAACTATTCCTTAGTTTAGTTTGTTGTCCAATAATTCGCGTTTCCCTACAATTCCCGCCTAAGTGCATAAAACCCGCATACTCCGGGTCTTGCTTTCGGGTCCCCCTTAGAAAAGGGGGATCAAGGGGGATGTAACCCATGCTCCGCAAATCTCCCCGCCACCGCATCAAGGATGTCAAAGGATGATCAACAACTATTCCTTAGTTTAGTTTGTTGTCCAATAATTCGCGTTTCCCCACAATCCCCACCTATACGCATGAATCCCGCAAACTCCGGTTTTTGCTTTTGGGTCCCCCTTAGAAAAGGGGGATCAAGGGGGATGTAACCCATGCTCCGCAAATCTCCCCGCCACCGCCGTGACACTACCGCGCGTCGTGGCCCATGCCGCGTTTTTCTTCCACCCACACCTCCAGGGTTTTGAGAACTCCTTCCATGCCTTTTCTCACCTGTTCATCTTCGAACCGGAGCACAGAAAGGCCCAGGACTTCGAGCGCAGCCTGGCGGGTTGCATCGTAATCGTACCGGTCCCTGTGCGTGGAGCCGTCCACTTCAATCACCAAATCCAGCTCTTTGCAATAGAAGTCGGCGATGTAATTTCCGATTGGTTTCTGGCGGTGGAACTGGAGGCATAGGAACCAGCGCGCCTTGAGTTTGTTCCAGAGGAGCGCTTCGGCAAGTGTGCCGCCGCCTCGCAGTTTTCGCGAACGCATCTTGAGATTGGGATTGTAGTAGAGCTTCATGCGGTCATATTAGGATGGCGAGGGTGGTTTGACATCCCCCTTGATCCCCCTTTTCTAAGGGGGACCCAGGGCGAGCCGCCCAAGCAGTGCGCGCAAGCAAGCAGGGTATGTAATTTGCGGGCAATGGTTCTTCACAGATTGTTTCTCTGTCGGCCCTCTGCTGCAGAAATTCGCGATTCCCTAAAACAATACATTAGTTTAGATTGGTGTCCCCATAATTGCATAATTGAATCGCATAATTGCGTATAATTAGACACCATGGGGGTTTTCAATCAGTGACAAAGCAGGTCGTTCTCTTCACATAGTCAGCAGGGTACTCGAATCGATAATCCACGCCTGCAATATCGTTTACAACAAGAGCCACGGTTTCGGCATCCTCGTAAAACTCCGCATCCGGGCAGGGGAACGATACGATCATGTATGCACTCTTGATGAGTTTGCACACATCCGGGCCTACGCTGTGCTCCCCGGCCCTGTAAAATTCGCCCTTGTCGTTTTCAAAAAACGACTGCCCTTCAAGGTCGCAAATGTACGGCTCCGTGTCCGGCCAGTCAAGGTTTGCCAAATAAACAAAAAAAGAAATTATCGTTGACGCCTTTGTTTTGCCCACGCATTCGCGCACTTGCTCCTCTGTCCACCGCTTTTTTTCCGCATTGCGCTGGCAGTCGTCCTGCCAGTAATCCGTGTTCATCACATGAGCCACAGCGTAAACTTGATTTCCAGCTACTTCCCGGCGCTGCGGCTCCTTGTTTTCTTTTCCTATTGCAAGGCAATACACGAAAAGCGCAATCCCTGCAATGATGGCTGATTTTCTCATGGCTGTATTCTCCCTTCATGTTTGCGTGGGGGGGACATCATCATAATTATGCCTCCCTTTTCCCTATTGGACCTCTTTTGCCTGGTTAATGCGACTCGCCGAGAAGCTCTTCGGATATTCATGAACAGACACATCAACTACTCTCTGCAATGATTCTCTTATTGTACCACATTCATTTTGTATCAGTCTCTGTCTCTTTATGTACTCATAACTATCGCAGGAGCAGGCGCTTGTGGAAAACGGCGAGTTGCTTGAGGTAGTCCGCGGGGCCGTGAATGGGGGAGTGGCTGATTTCTTCGAGGTAGGCGCGCGAAGGCAGGGC
>JAGUYV010000293.1 GCA_020061125.1 bacterium
CTCAAATCCATGGCCGGGCGCGGCCTCATCGCCGAGGTGGATGTGCTCGGACGGCCGCGCTACACCCTGCTCCCGGCCGTGCCGGGGTTCATGGAATTCCAGTTCATGCGCGGACAGGAAATCACCCGCGAGCGCGCCGAGGCCGGCCGCCTGTGGCATGAGGCGCTCAACGGCGCGTTCGGCGAGGAAAACTACGGCGCGCCCACAAGCGGCGTGCGCGTGATTCCGCTCAAGAAAACCGTATCCGCGTCCAACCGGACCTTCGGGTTCGAGGACGCGGAACAACTGCTGCGCGCCTCGGGCAGCATCGCCGTGACAGAGTGCGCGTGCCGCAAATCCGCGCAGAAATGCGGCGCGCCCCTGGATGTG
This sequence comes from bacterium, assembly GCA_020061125.1. GTDB lineage: Bacteria > UBP15 > UBA6099 > UBA6099 > DSWB01 > DSWB01. Next base: position 370 of record JAGUYV010000293.1, read on the forward strand.
TGCTTCATGCTGAACACATCCGCGGACTATCTTGCGGCCAGGGGCCTGGCCGAAAAGATCACCCTGCGCGAGGCGCGGCGCAAACTCGAAAAAGCCGCGGACGCGGGCCTGGTGCACACGGTTTCAAACACGCGCGCGCCCGTGCAGATTCTCTGCAACTGCTGCTCTTGCTGCTGCGCGTCCCTGCGCGGAGTGACCGGACTGGGCAAACCCGCGGACAACCTGCGCTCGAATTTTGTGTGCGCGCCCGCGCCGGACGGCGATTGCATCTCCTGCGGCGCATGCGCCAAAGCGTGCCCTGTGCAGGCCATCACCGTGGAAAAGAAACGCGCCCCCGTGGTGAACCGGGAGCTGTGCCTGGGCTGCGGCGTGTGCGTGCGGCAATGCCCCACGAACTCCCTGCAACTCAAGCGCAGAAGCCGCTCCGCGCCCCCGCTCAACTCCCTGGAACTGCTCGCCCGCATGGTGTCCGAGCGCGGCAAAACGCCGCGCATCATCCGCGGCCTGCTCAATGATTTGCTCTGACGCGGCGGCCGTCGCTTACACGAGCGGTTTACTAAAAACCGCGCCCTGGCCTTAGAATGTAAATATCACAGCTTTGCGGAGAGCGCATGAGAGCATTGACCCGGCAATTATCCATCACCGTGTTCGCGCTGTTCCTGGCGGCGCGCGCCCTGGCCGCGCCATCGGATTTCATCCCCCTTGTGCTCGCCGCGCATTCCTTTCCGCTCCAGGGCGGCCTTGCGGATCGCGTTGGCCCCACGCCCCAGCCGGTCATGGACCTGTTTGCGGAATATGACCGGGACATCATTCCCGAAGACAAGCCCTATCGCGCCTACACGCCCACCGAGGAGCAGATGCACGACATCAGCGCCGCCATAGCCGCCCTGCCCCGCAGCGTGAGCGAAGCCGCCGCCCCGCGCCTGCTCGGCATCTATTTCATCGAAAACATGATCGGCAGCGGCTGGACTGAATGGATGATCGGCCCGGACAGGCAGGAGTACTATGTAATCGCGCTCAACGCAGAAGTCCTTCAACTGAACGCATCGGACTGGATCACGAAAAAAGAGAAAACGGTTTTCAAACCCGACGACCCCGCCATGGATCTGCGCATTGACATCGGCGCGGACCGCTCCGGATTCTATTACATTTTCTACCACGAGATTGCGCATGTGTACGACTACGCCACGGATGTGACGCCCGGGGAGCCGGGCCAGGCGCCCGCAAAACTGTTCGAGGAAAAAATCCGCCGGGGCAAGTCCATGCAGGACCAGTTTCCGTTCATGCACGAATACTGGCAAGAATTTCGCAAGCCCGCGCGCGCACACGACTTCGAGGGCCGGGCGGCCGTGTCGTTCTACGGACTCGGGGGGCCGAATGTCAACATGTCCGCAGCGCCGGAACTGTACCGCGCGCTCGAGGCCAGCCCGTTTGTCACGCTCTATGCGTCGCAGAACTGGATGGAGGATTTCGCGGAGCTGTTCGCCGCGTGGATGAGCATTGAGGTTCTGGGCCGGCCGTGGAAACTGGCGGTGATGCGGAACGGTGAAACGGTGTTCACCATGGAACAGCCGCTGAAACGCGAACCCCTGGCCGCGCGCGCGGCGCTCATGAAAAAAATCCTGTCAATCGAATAAGGGCCGCGCGGTCAGGTTTTGCCGCCGCCGCGCACGAGCACGACTTTGCCGGTGCGCATGATCTCGATGATGCCGTATTTCTTGAGCAGGCGCTCCATGGCGTCAATTTTGTCCTGCGCGCCCGTGACCTCGATAATCAGGGACCGTTCGGCGACATCGAGAATTTTGGCGCGGAAGGTGTCGGTAAGCTGCATGATCTCGGAGCGCTGCGAGGGGTCGGCGTTCACCTTGATGAGCGTGAGTTCGCGGTCCACGGTGTTGACTTCGGTGATGTCGCTGACCTTGACCACATCCACGAGCTTGTTGAGCTGCTTGGTGACCTGTTCAAGAGTGTGATCATCGCCCTCGACCACGATGGTCATGCGGGACAGGTCCGGGGCCTGCGTGGTGCCCACGGCCAGGCTGTGGATGTTGAATCCGCGGCGGCCGAAGAGCATGGCCACGCGTGCGAGGACGCCGGGCTTGTTCTCAACCAGCGCCGTGATGGTGTGCCGTGTCGGAGTTGTCATGGTCCGGTCAATCCTCCCATTCCGTGATCATTTCGTCGAGCGCCGCGCCTTTGGGCACCATGGGCAGCACATTCTGCTCGCGCTCCACATGGATGTCAATGACGCAGGTTTTCTTGTTTTCGAAGGCTTTGCGAAGCGTGGGCGCGACATCCTTTTTCTGCATGACGGTGTAACCCTCGGCGCCGTAGGCCTGGGCCACTTTTGCGAAGTCCGGATTGCCCGCGCCCAGTTCCGTTGATGCGTAACGGCGCCCGAAAAACATCTGCTGCCACTGGCGCACCATGCCGAGGTAGCCGTTGTTCAGAATCACGATTTTCACGGGCAGCTTGTTCTGCACGGCGGTGGCAAGCTCCTGAATGTTCATCTGGATGCTGCCGTCGCCCGCGATGTCAATGACAAGCGCGTCCGGGCGGCCCACCTGCGCGCCGATGGCTGCGGGGAACCCGTAACCCATGGTGCCCAGGCCGCCGCTGCTCAACCATGTGCGCGGATTTTTGTTGAGGTAATACTGGGCCGCCCACATCTGGTTCTGGCCCACCTCGGTACACACGATGGCCTCGCCGCCCGTGATTTCATGTATCTGCTGCACGACATACTCGGGCATGATGGAATCGTCCGAGTCTTTGAACTTCAGGGGATGTTCCACCTTCCAGGTGCGGAGCGCCATGTTCCACTCGTCGTGCTTCTTGGGCTTAATCTCTTCAATCAGTTCCGTAAGAATGCTCTTGGCGTTGCCCACGATGGGAATTTCCACAGCCACATTTTTCGCGATTTCGGCCGGGTCAACATCAATATGTATGATGCGGGCATTACCCGCGAAGGATTCGATGCGGCCAGTGACGCGGTCGTCGAAGCGCACGCCCACGGCCAGGATCACATCCGCGCTGCACACGGCCTTGTTCGCGTACCAGGTGCCGTGCATGCCGAGCATGCCCAGGGACAGGTCGTGCGTCTCGGGGAACGCGCCCTTGCCCATGAGGGTGTTGGTCACGGGAATGTCCATGGATTCGGCGAGCTGGCGCACCTCGTCGTGCGCTCCCGCGGAAATCACGCCCCCGCCCACATAGAGCAGCGGGCGCTTTGCATTCTGGAGCAGTTTCGCGGCTTTCTTGATCTGCTGCTTGTGACCGGTGATGGTGGGCTTGTAGCCGCGCAGCTCGATGGCTTCGGGATGCTTGAACTTGTATTCCATGGCGCAGATGTCCGCGGGCAGATCAATGAGCACGGGGCCGGGGCGGCCCGTGGCGGCGATGTAGAACGCCTCGGCCACGGAGCGGGTGAGCATCTCGGGAGTTTTGACCAGGTAGCTGTGCTTGGTGATGGGCATGGTGATGCCGAAGATGTCGGCTTCCTGGAATGAGTCGCGGCCGAGAAGTGTGGTGTTGACCTGCCCGGTGAGCGCCACGATGGGCACGGAATCCATCCATGCGTTGCAGATGCCTGTGACCAGGTTGGTGGCGCCGGGTCCGCTGGTGGCGATGCACACGCCGACCTTGCCCGTGACGCGCGCGTATCCATCGGCCGCGTGCGCCGCGCCCTGCTCGTGCCTGGTCAGGATGACCTTGATTTTTTTCGACTTGTACAACTCATCGAACAACGGGATGACCACACCGCCTGGGATGCCGAAAATCACTTCCACACCCTGGCGCTCCATGGCCTCCACGAGGGCTTGCGCTCCTGTCATGATGGTGTGTTCTCCTTTCCTGAAAACGCATTGCTCCGGGCAACAGTTATGAACAGAAACGGCGCGGCGCGGGTTCCGGGCATCGGAGCGCGGAACGCCGGGATCGCGCCGGAGTCATACCCTGGTCTGGTTGTAGTCGTACGAATCTTTGAGAAGAAACCAGCAGGTGGCGCCGATGAGAAACAGAACGAGCGGGATCAGAAGGGCCTGCGAGCGGGGCGCCTTGAGCATGAGGATGGCGGCTGCGCCGAACAGGAAATTGGCCGCGAACAGCACCGTGACCGCGCCCTGGATGCTCAATCCCAGGTTGCACAGCCGGTGGCTGGTGTGGTCCTTGCCGCCCTCGGTGATTTTGAGGCCGTGGGTCACGCGCATGATGGTGACCAGCCCGGTGTCGAAAATCAACAGGCCCAGAACCACGCCGATGGCCCAGAAATGCACGGTGTTCCGCGGCTCGGCCACGAGCACGCCCATGCCCGCGAGCATGGTGCCCACGAACATGCTGCCCGCGTCCCCCAGAAACAGGGTTGCGGGGTGGAAGTTGTGGAACAGGAATCCCATGCACACGCCCGAGAACACGATGGCCGTGAGCGCCACGCCGGGCTTGCCCGCGAGCAGCGCGAACAGCGCGAAGAAACATGCGCAGATGGCGGCCGTGCCCGAGGAAAGGCCGTCTATGTTGTCAATCAGATTCAGCGCGTTGATGATGCCCACGATCCAGACAAGGGTGAGGACAGCGTCCACGGGGAAAATGCCCGTGGGCCGCAGCATGTGGCCGCCGGCGATGACCAGAGCCGAAGCCCCGCCCTGCAGCGCGAGCTTGGCGCCCGGGCTGATGCCCTTGATGTCGTCGAACAGGCCCGCGGCCATCATGAACGACGCGGCCGCGAACAGGGTCCAGTACTGGCGCAGGTGCGCGCCCCCGTCCACATACAGCATGACCCCGAGAAAGCTCAAGGTCATGGACAGGCCCCCGAGCATGGGCATGCTCGTAAGGTGGAACCGCTTTTCGCTCGGGTGGTCTATGATTCCCAGCGCCAGGGACACCCGCGCGAACACGGGTGTGGCCAGAAAATTCACCGCAAAGGCGAGCAGAAAATAAACTGCGAACTTGTCCATGTCAGATCTTGACGATACGGCCGCCGCCGCTCACTTTCACATTCTTTGTCACATTGCGCGTGTCCACGATCAGTTTGGAATTTTTCACAATGAAGGGAATGTTGAAGCACTCGTGATCCACGAGGATGCACACGCAGTCCTGCTCCGTGAGCAGTTTACGGGACATGCGCGCGGATGTGATTTTCCCCACGCCGCTTTCCACGCGGAAATACTCGCTGCCATTGCCCACGGCCTTGATGAAAGGATCGTGGTACACCACATTGGCGCCGCGCGACACAAGCTCGTCAATGACTTTGAGCGCCGGGGAATTGCGCGCGTCGTTAATGTCCTTCTTGAACGCGATGCCCAGCGCCAGGATCTTCGAGCCGCTGATGCTTTTCCCGTCCTCGTTCAGCGCCTCGAAGATTTTCTGCACCACATAGCGCGGCATGTTGAGGTTGATCTCCGCGGACATCTCGATGAACTTGGTGTAGAAGTCGTACTCGCGCGCTTTCCATGACAGGTAGTACGGGTCCACGGGAATGCAGTGGCCGCCCACACCCGGGCCGGGGTAGAAAGGCATGAACCCGAACGGCTTGGACGACGCCGCGTCTATCACTTCCCAGATGTCTATGTTCATGCGGTCGCAAAGAAATGTCAGTTCGTTGATGAGCGCGATGTTCACGCTGCGGAAAATGTTCTCGAGGAGTTTGGTCATTTCCGCGATGCGCGGGTTAGACACCTCAATGATAAGCTGCTGGGCGATGATCTGCGAATACAGGCGCTTCGCCAGCGCCGCGCTCTGCTTGTCCACGCCGCCGATGACTTTCGGGGTGTTGCGGATGGAGAAATGCTTGTTGCCCGGATCCACACGCTCGGGCGAGAACACCAGGAAAAAGTCCTTGCCGCACTTGAGGCCGCCCTCTTCGAGGATGGGCAGCACGATCTCCTCGGTGGTGCCGGGATAGGTGGTGCTTTCGAGGATGATGAGCGCGCCCTTCTTCAGGAATTCCCGGATTCTGCGGCTGGCGTCTATGATGAACGATACATCCGGCTCCTTGAATTTGGAGAACGGCGTGGGCACGCAGATGAAAATCACATCCATGTCCGACAGCGCCGAAAAATCGCTGGTTGCCTTGAGGAAGCCCTTGTTCACAACCTGTTTGATGTCGCTGTCTTCGATGTCGGATATGTAGCTCTTGCCCTGGATGATGGCCCTGCTCTTGCGCTTGTCCGGGTCCACGCCCATGACATGGAATCCCGACTTGGCGAACTCCAGAGCCAGGGGCAGGCCCACATAGCCCAGGCCCATGACCGCTATCTGCACTTGTTTTTTATCTATTTGCGCTTTCATTCAATTCACCTCATAGTGTTCCCGCGCCCAGGCGATGGTTCTGGCCAGGCCGTCGTCCAGGTCCACTTCAGCCCTGAACCCGAGCATTTCCTGGGCCTTGGACACATCGGGAACGCGCCGCCGCGTGTCCTGATAACTCTTGCCGTACGCTTTTTCGTAGGGGATGAATTTGATGTCCGCAGTAGTCCCCGTAAGTTTCTTGATGCGCTCGGCCAGTTCGAGAATGGTGATTTCCTTGTTGTTGCCGATGTTGAAAGCCTGTCCGATGGCGGCTTTGTGTTCGCCCGTGGCGATGGTGCCTCGCACGGTGTCGCCCACGAAGGTGAAGCACCGGGTCTGCTGCCCGTCGCCGTGCACGGTGAGGGGTTCGCCGCGGAACGCCTGGGAGATAAAATTGGCCACCACGCTGCCGTAGCCGCTTTCGTCAATGCGCGGGCCGTAGGCGTTGAAGTACCGCACGATGGACACGGGCAGCCCCTTGTGGTGATACGCGAACGCCAGGTGTTCGTCCAGGGCTTTGGAAGTCGAGTACGACCACCGGTCCACATGCGTGGGGCCGAGCACGCGCAGCCCGTCTTCTTTGAATGGGATATCCGTGGAACGGCCGTAAATTTCAGATGTGGACGCGAACACCACGCGCTTCCAGTATTTGAAGGCGTGTGCGAACACGATTTCCGAGCCTTTCACATTGATGAGAATGCCCTGCAGCGGGTCGTTCACAATGTGCTTCACGCCCACGGCCGCGGCCAGGTGGTATACCACGGACGCGGATTTAATCAGCTCGTCCATGAGCGGTTCGTTCAGAATCGTGTCGTGAATCAGATGGAACTTCGGGTTCTCCAGGTTGTGCTCGATATTCTGGATCCTGCCGGTGAGCAGGTTGTCAATGACCGTGACTTCGTATCCGCGTTCCAGAAGCGCGTCGGAAAGATTGGATCCGATCACGCCGCTGCCGCCGGTGATGAGCGCGTGTTTCAAGTGATGTGCCGCCTCCCTGTATATTCGCCGGTCCCCTTGCGCCGTGCGGGCGTCATGCGCGGTTGAAAACCGCCGGCCGTCCATGCTCCGCCCTGTGTCATAATAACGACAAAGCGTCCCGGCGTCTGTTTTTCGAACGCACGGACGCCGCCGGGCCAGTCTGCATAATCTAAAAGCATACCATTACAGATCCCGATAATCAATAAAAAAAGCAACCCGGTTCATGCCGGTTGCAGTCTGTATTGCGGGCGAGAATCCGGGCGGCCTTGGCCGGGAACCGCCCGCGGATTGCTGCCGTAACCCCCGGCATCAGACCTTAAGCGTTGCCGCTGAAATCGGGGGAATCATCGGCTCTGCAACCATGCATCTGATGGCTGCCCGTAATCACATGCCGCTGTCCGGGCGCATGTAGAAAATCTGCAAACGGCCCTTGATGGAGCCTGCGTAGAAAGCCGCGGACAGGGTTTCGCCACCGGAGCGCGAGGCGTTGACGCTCACGGCAGCGCAATCGGAAATCCCCATGGCGCGCCCCGCGTCCGCAGCCTGTTTTGCAGTCACGGCTTCCGGCAAATCCAGATCCTTCATATAATCTTCGGATACATCCGTGAACAGCGCTTTCTGTTCCTCGACCATGCGCTGGCTGATGTTGGCGATCTGTTCGTACACGGCCGCGCAGGCCATGGGCTTTATGGCGGCTTCGCACGCGTCATATTTCTCCTGCGGCGCAGCCGGAGAGGAAGCGCTGATGGATTTGGCTTCGGCGATATACTCTTCGAGCGTGGCCTGGGCTGGATACTGCGCATGGTTGAGTCGTGCGGTGTACTCGGTAAGCGCACCGCCCTGCATGAGCCTGGCCGCAGTTTCAGACTTGCACAGATCTTTTTCGAGCTGTTTCATGGGGTCCGCGGCCTTGCGATCCGCACTGGCGCCCGGAACCGGCTTCGGTGCTCTGGCCCTGTTGCAGGAAACCCCGCCCAGGCCAGTTGCGGCCGCAAGCGCCGCCGCAAACACGAACTTGAAAAACCCGCGCTGCATGATATTTTCCTCCAATGCCCGTATGCCCGTATGCCCGTATTTTACCCGGTGCGGCCGCGCGCGTCCTGCGGTGAATTGAAAAAACCGGGGCGGCGCGCCGCCCCGGTTTCTGATTGCGGTTCATGCCGGCGCAAGCCGATCACATATCGCCGATATACCACTTGCCCTCAACCTTGATGGTGGGGATTTCTTCTTCTTTTTCTTCTTCATCCGGAGATTTGGACTTGATCTTCACGACACCGCAGGCCTCGACTTTCTCGATGCCCATTTCCTTAAGTTCGGCGGGAATTTCGCTGTCGCAGGCCTTCTCTTCCGCGGAAAGCACGGAGCAGGATTCGAGCATGGCTTCACCCTTCATTTCTTCCTTGAACATCTCGCGGGGATCGCCTTCCATTCCGTACTCGGCCATCTGCTTCTTCATGGCGTCGAACATCTGCGGGGGCATGAGATCCAGAAGCGCGCCCACATCACCGGCCAGACCGGCCTTGCACATTTTGTCGCCCAGTTCCTGAACGCCGCTGATTTTCGGCTCGGCTTTGGCCGCTGCCTTTTCCCCGGCTTTGCCAGCAGCTTCTTTTCCACCCTTTTCGCCGCCCTTGTTGCTGCAGCCCGTCACGGCCAGGGACACGGCGAACACACAACACAGCATTGCCATAAGAATCTTTTTCATTCTCTCTGACTTCCTCCCATGAGTTTTTTGGAATCGTTCATAATGTCTTGTTTATCTGTAAGCGGCGTTCGCGTACTTAGCCGCGAATCGTATCCATGATGAGCGCTTGGCGTAACATTCCCTGCGCGCGCCATGCTGAAGTTGACCCATCATATCATCACAAAAGATATATGTCAAAATCACAGGCCCGTGATCCATGTCACATGACAGATATGCGCCGTCATTGTGCATTCAGCGCATTTCCGGCATTTCCGTTATTATGCGCCAGCTCCCGCCGGTTTTTCCGGCCAGAAATTTCTGGCTCTGCGCTTCACGGCCCTTGAGCTTGTATGAAACCACCAGATAACCGCACGAGTCCACGCCCATGGCCTCGAGCACGCCCAGGACCGCGTCCTCTGAAAACAATGCGCCTCCGCCCGTGGAGAGGTCCGCGGCTGCGGTCTCGCAGGGCGCGGGTTCTTCCAAAACTTCACAGGTCTCGATGGGATGCGCCGCCAGGTCCGCTTTCATGTCGCCGGTCAGAGATTCCATTTCCGCGCGCGCTTCCTCAATCGCCTGATCCAGGGTTTTGTCCTGGAGATCCATCATGAGGGCGGTGCCGCGCAGCCGGGTGATGAATTCCACGGACTGCACCATGAGACCTGGGATGCGCTCGGCGCTACACAGATCCGCGGCCAGGGTTCCGAACACGGGCGGTTTCGAGGGTTTCTTGTTTTGCAGCTGTGTGTCCGCGGGCGCGTGGGCGGTTTTGTCCGCGGGTTTGCCGTTGCCGTCATGCTTGCGGCATCCGGCCGGCACAAGGCCCAGGGCGAAAAAAACCATGATCGCGGGAACGATTTTCCTCATGCGAAAAGCTCCTTTCGCGGCCGCGGATTATGCGTGTCCGCGCACGGCGCCACGCGGTGTTTCATACTATCACGCCTCTGTAGGATTGTCAAAAAAGCCATCCCGAAACGAATTGCTTCCGGCAAAAGTTCTGGAAAAAACAGTCTGAAAGTACAAATAATTGTATGTAACAAATTTTGGAAAACGCGCGCCGCGCTCCCGCGCAGCGCCACGGTGCCACATTATGCCTACCCTGGAAACTCTGGATATAAGCCCCGGCAGAGTCTGTTTGCGCGATGTGCGCGTCGTGGACATCGTGAGCGGGCACACCACCGGCCCGGTGAATGTGATCGTTGAACACGGACGCATCGCCGCCGTGGACGCGCCGCCCCAGGGCGTCGGCATTCCCGCGCAGAACCTCACCCTGGTTCCTGGCCTCATTGATTGCCACAGCCACATTTTAAGCCCATTCCTCACCAAGCAGGAAGGGTTTCTGGGCGCGTGGACCATGCGCCAGATCGGACGCAACCTGCGGACCAACCTGGCCTCGGGCGTGGTGCTGGTGCTGGACATGTTAAGCCCCATCCGCATCATGAACAAGGTGCGCTGGCTCGTGGAGCGCGGCACGCTCGCAGGCCCGGAGATCCGCGCCAGCGGCGCGATTTTAAGCTGCGAGGGCGGATACCCGGAATTCATTTTTCCCATCCCCTGGCCCCTGGCCGGAATCATCGGTTCGCCCAAGTACCATCTGTCGAGCGAATCCGACGCCCGCAAAATGGTGGCGTACCTGCACAAATGCGGCGCGGACCACATCAAGATCGGCTACACCAGCCGCCCGCGCGATTTTCACGGCCCGAAGATGCCGGTGCTGAAACGGGAAATCCTCATCGCCATCTGCGATGCGGCCCATGCTCTTGGACTCAAGGTGGCCGTGCACCACAACTGGTCGTGCGACATCGAGCCGATCCTTGAGGCCAATCCGGACTCACTCGAGCACCAGTGCAACGATCAGGTCATCACGGACGAACACCTCGCGCTCGTGAAGAAAAAAGGAGTGGCCGTGACGCCCACGCTCACCGTGGGCCACAACATGGCGTATTTCGACCAGAAAACCGAGTTCATGCGCAGCCAGGCCGCGAGCGAACTGTTCGAGCCGGAAGCCGTGGAGCACCTCAAATTCGTGGCCGACACATGGCTCGACCCAAACGAAACCAGCTATCAGGATGTGTTCGGGTACTGGCGCGGCAGCCATGATGTGTACGACCGCGCCACGCAGACCACGAGGCGGCTGTTCGAGGCGGGCGTGCCCATCCTGTGCGGCACGGACTTTGGGGCGGTCACGGCGTTCAGCGGCGAGACCGCGGACGAGGTGCGCCGCCTGTCCATGCACGGGCTGGGCAATCTCGAAGCCCTGCGCGCAGCCACTCTGCGCGCGGCGCAACACATCGGCGTGGACGCGGATTATGGCTCCATCGAACCCGGCAAGCGCGCGGATTTTTTCCTCGTCGAGGGCGACCCTCTCGAAGACGCGGCTGCGCTGCGCAATGTGCGCATGGTCGCCAAAAGCGGCCGATGGTACAAACCCGGCGGCGACACCACAACGCCCATGTTCAATAAGGGGTATGCGTTCAAGTGAACCGGGGAATCTCCGGCGCTACCCTTGCAGCAGGAACACGGTCCTTGGCTTGACAAGTCCCGCGCGCACCAGCGGCAACTGGCTTTCCGGCATGTACCCGGGCAACAGCGAAAACCGGTCCCACCATTCGGGCAAATCCATTTTCTCAATAACGCCGAACGGATTGGCGACGGTCACGGTTGCGTCCGGTCCGTTCACGCCGGTGAACACTCCGTAATGCATGACTTTGTTCGGCGGGTGGAAGTGGTCCACCACGGCGTACAGAAACATGGTGGGAAGGCCGCGACGGAGATTGACGATAATGCGCTCGAACACATCCGGCGCGTCCCCGATCATGCGCACGCGCAGTCCGAGTTTTCTGGCGTAATGGTCGAAACCCGCGGCCACGGTCCAGTGCAGGGTGCCCCAGGGGTGCGTGAGACAGCGACGGGACAGTTGCTTTTCAGCAACATTGAGGCCCAGGAATTCGAGAACCATGCGCGCGGCGCACGGCCCGCAGGTGTGATCGGTCTGCTGTTTGAAAACCGGAAAATTTTCAAGCTCAATGACATCGCCGCCGGGATCGGGCGGCTCGGTTTTCCAGTCTCTTTTCATGGTATGCCTTCCTCAATCATCAAGTTGCCGCAGAAAGAAGTTCTGTCCGGCTGAAAATTCCGGATCCGCGACCACGGGCGCGCCCGGTTCCAAAAGGTTCTGGAATCTGCCTGTGAGCTTGAGTCCCGACGACAGGCACCGGCCCATGCGGAACGGCGCGCGTTCCACCTGCCACGCACCGGCCCGTTGCAGAGATATATCCTGCCTCTGCGCGGCCGCGTATTCGAGCAGGTTCAGAAACGCATCCACGCCCTGGGCCTTTGCGGCAACGAATTCCCCGGCGAACCCGGCGTATACAATTCTTCCTTTGCCCGCGGGCGCGTCCCACACCACGGGCTTGCCGCCGTTCGAGAACAGCACGCGCGCGTCCTGCACCGCGCATGCGGTCAGTGGCAGCGTGGCCTGAAGCGGCCCGGAAGGAGACAGCGCGGGGGGCGCATCGGCCACCGGGTCCAGGACACGCGTCTGGGTCGAAAGCATGGCGGCCGTATCCAGGCCCGGAACGACTTTGGGCATCCACGATTTGCATCGCTGCATTTCCAACCCGAGTGCGTCGAGCAGGGCCGCGGCCGGGCTTTCCATGCCCTGTTTGCGCCACCACGAAGATGGCATGTCGTCGTACTCGTCCGCGCCGCCCAGAAACAGCAGCACCCCGCCTTGTTTAACCCAACGGGCCATGCCCTGCACGATTTCCGGCGACACGGGTTTCCACGCATCGAAACTCGCCACGATCAGCTTGATGTCCGCGGGCGGATAATCCGGCTCCGCGAACCGCTCGGCGGGCAGCACGCGCGCGGGGATGCCCGCGCGCACCGCGGCCAGCATGGGCGCGATATGCCCGCTGAACCGGCTCATGCCCTGCCCCGTCTGCCACATGGCCGAGTCCGCGGTCAGAAACCCGATCTCCGTGGTCACCGGTCCGGCCCAGGTTCCTCCCTCGGGCATTTCCCTCTGCGCCTTCCAGATCGTGAACAGTTGATTCTTGTACGATTCCGGGACCGGCCCGTCCCCGTACAAATCCGTGCTGATGAAGATGCGGCTGGGCCACGGCGCGATTTCGTAGCGGTTCACGGACGGATGCAGGAGCGCGGCCGCGAGCGTATCCTCGTACCACGCTTCGAGATCGGACCACGACGCGCCTTTGGCGTCCTCCACCGGATCGGTGAGGAACCAGGCGTGCTTGCGCGTGCCGCGCACAAGTTCCGCGAAGTAGCTGTATTCGAGGAATGCATAATGAAAGGTGCTGGCGAACGGTTCGCCGCCGAGCATGTGCGCGTGCTTGGCCGTGCCGGTCCACACCTGCGCAATGAACCCGTCCGTGTCTTCGAGCGCGAAGAATGCGTGGTGCGGCGCGATGATCTTCCAGTCCGTGTAGTTGGGATTGCTGTGCGCCGGAACCAGGCACGCCACGGACGCGTCGCGGGATTTCACATGCCCGCACACCTGGCGGAAGAATTCCTCGTACAGGTACGCTTTGAGCTGCCCGGCGCGCCAGTTGTTTTCCAGGGTCTCGTGCGGCGCGCGCCACGGCTCTCCATAATGCTCCCGCCAGGCTTTCTTGAAAGATTCGCTGTAGCCCGTGCTGGCGAAGAACTCCGGCTCCTCGGGCAGAATACCGCGCGCGCCCGCTTCCAGCGCCTTGTCCACACGCCGGTTGAACCAGTCTATCCAGGGCTGGACCGGCACCACCCACGCTCGCCCCGGGATCATCTCGAACGGCGTCCCGTCGCTGATTGTCTGCTTGATTTCAGGGTGCTGCACCACGATGTCCGTTTGCTTGTCGAGCCAGCTCGCGCCCAGCATGACCCAGGTCTCGAATCCGTGATCGGCCCAGGATTTGATGCGCGCGGCTTCGTCGCTGTACACGAAAACCACATCCGCGGGCAGATGGATTTCCTCTCGCCAGGCGTTCCATTCCTGAAAGCCGGTGCGCGGGCCGTCCGCGACCGCCGCGGCGCGCGCCAGCAGCACAAGCGCGATGGCCGTAAAAACCGAAATCCGGCGCATGTTCATTTTGAAGACCTCATTTCACGGGTGCGTCGTACTCGCCGTTTCCGTCAACATCAAGATAGATGGGATTGGTGAATGAATAGGAATGCGCGCCGGGGTAGACCGGGAACAGGTCGTCCGCGCCCTCGGCCACCACGACGACCCATGTGTCCGCGGCGGCGCTTATGGGAACCGTGCGTTTGAACCGCACCGGGGTTTCGCGGCCCTGCACATTGAATGAAGCGGTCTCTTTGCCCCCCACGAGCACGGTGACCTTGTCGAAGGTGAGCCAGGAGGGAGCCTGCACGGTGATGTCGAGGTCCGCCCTGCCCCCTTTTGCTGTTACGGTCTCGCCAAAACTTTTACCGGATATGGAAGCGGTGATGAACGGCCCGGCCATGACCGTGACCTGCTGCTTGAGCACGGACTGAATGAAAGCGGGTTCATCCATGTCGCCGGGTATGTCCGTGGGGCTGCGAACACAGTTGCGCGGATATCCGGCTTCGAGGGTGAAAATGCGGTGCGAGTCCGAGTTGCCCGTGCCCGTGACGCGGTGGCCGCGGTCCAGGCGGCTGAACCAGTCGAGAAGCGTGTCCGGCAGGCCGCCGTACCATGTGCCGTTCAGCACCTCGATGGCGTCGTAGTCGAAACTCAAGAGATCCGGGAACGGCGAGGATGCGGTCTGCGGGTCGTAGTCAATGTAGGCGAAGTACCCGAAGGCCGGTGTGCGCGGGTGGTTGATCTGCACCACGCGGGGCGCGGGGTTGTTGTCCCGCGAGGCCTGGAACAACTGCGCGGGCGAAAGGCCCATGTGCGCGATGGCGCCCTGGTTGGGCGCGGCCGGGTCGTAAGTGAGCGGGAACGCGTTGAAGTGCCCGAGTCGCGGGGTCGAAATCTCGTCGCCCTTGATGGCCTTGATCTCGCGCTCCAGCCCGAGTTCGCGGATCGCCGGATCGTAATCCGTGACCCGGTCGTGGTCCGTGGCCACGGGAATTTCCACGCCCGCGGCCGCCAGGCCCGCCACTTTCCAGATGAGCAGATCGCTGCTGTCGTGGCTGGATTCGGCGTGCAGATGGAAATCCCCGCACAGCCATCCGGCGGTGTCCACCACGCGGGGCAGAACCACGCTCATGTACGCCTCGGCCCCGGCTTCTGCTTCAATGGTTTTTTTGACATACTCATACTCCAGGCCGCGAGACACATAGACATCGTATTTTCCGGGTTTGACTTCGATGGTCTCATTGCCGCTGGCGCTGAAATGCGTAAGCGAGAACCCGCCCCCGTATTTTTTCATTCTGTAGTATTTGCCGTTCGCCGCGCCGGAAACCGGATCCACGGGCTTGAGAGAAACGGTAACAGGGATGTTTTTTAATGAGCTGTCTCCAATGTCTATATGCAAGCGCGCAGAATCTGACATGGTGAACGACAACTCCTGGTGTCCGTTTTTTACGGTGATTGTTTGCGGTTCCGCATCCGTTCTCGTCTCTGATGTTGCCCGAATGACATATTCACCCTGCGGCAGGTTCAGCGCAAACCTGCCTTTTCCGTCCACATGCGCCATGTTGAGATAATCGCCTTCGGCGTCAAGCACGCTCACAACGGCGTCGGCAACCGGCGCGCCCGAGGCGTTGCTTACCCTGCCCGAAACCTTTCCCGGCTCGATGCCGAGCGAGCGCCAGGCCACGGATGCGACATCCCCGTTCCCAACGATCCAGTAATGGGACACGGACGCGGATTCATCGGGTTTGGCCCGCAGGGTGTCGAACACGGTGATGATGTGCTTTGAAAGAATTAGAGGGATTTTTATCTGTGCGCCTTTGCTCACCCATGCGTAGGAAACCGAAGGCCCGGCCGCGGCCACGAATGGATAGGGACCGTTTTTTGTGAATGCGTCTTCATCGAACCCCGGGCCGGGAGCGAACGGCCGCACGCCGTCGCCCACCAGAACGCCGTAGCCCATGTTCACGGCCAGGGCTTTCTTGTTCTTGTTTTCGATGCTCGTGCGGATTTCCAGTTCCCGCGAGTCCGGGCGCAAAATGTAGTCAATGGTGATCAGGATGCGCAGGGCCGCGGGGTTGCGGCCGAGCATTTCGTTGAGCACATCGAACGACGCGTCGCGGCCGGTCACGCGCACCACGGCCTCACCGTCCGACCCGTCTTTGAGAATTTCCGCTTTGATGGGTGCGAACACGCGCATGCCCATGAGCGGCTCCGACCCCAGGAAAAACACCGGGAACACGCCGCCCGTGCCCATGGCGTTGTGCCAGCGCAGGCTTCCGTCCTCTCCCTCGTACAGGATGGCCGCGTCTTCCACAACGCCGCCGAACGGATTCACCCCGCTGCCCGGCCGCACGCCCGCGATGGTGAACGCCGCGAGGTTGTTCTTGAGCACGAAGTCGCCGGGCACACCCTCGGCCAGAGGCCCGCCCGGGAGTTGCGAATTGTCCTGCGCAATCTCCGCGCGCACGGTGTTTGCGTCAAGCGCCGCGCCCGCGGGATTTCCCGCGCAGTAGTTGAAATGCACGCGCGTGGGCGGGGCAGCATCCCACAGCCACGGCCCATCTGTTGCCTGTTCCGCGGAAAATGCCGCGCAAGCGGGCAGAATCCCGTAGGCAAGGCCCAGAACAAACATCGCAATACAGTAAAGTCTCTTCATCTGTCGTCCCTCAATGATGTGATTGCAAAACCAAAGTACACCGCGGAGGAGTATTTCAATCCACGATTGTTGTCACAGAGAACGCGGAGTTTACACAGAGACACGGAGGATTCCGTGCAACGCGGCCCCGGCCGCGTCATTCGTGTCCTTGGTGTCCTTCGTGGATAACTCTTTTCAGCCTTTGCCCTGTGCCCTCTGTGGCCTCCGTGGTAATCATTGCCTTTGCCTTCGTCTTTTTCGGACATTCGCGCCCTGCGGCGGCGGCGTTCGGCGACGCCGCCCTACATCCCCTTGAATCCAGATAAATTTTTACGCCTTGCCATTGTGCCTTCTGTATTAATCGTTCAAAAGGACACCGCGGAGGCGCGGAGATTTTATTTTAAGCGCGGCCCCCGGCCGCGTCATTCGTGTCCTTGGTGTCCTTCGTGGATAACTCTTTTCAGCCTTTCCCTGTGGCCTCTGTGGCCTCCGTGGTAATCCTTGCCTTTGTTTGTGCCGTTGCCTTTCGCGAGGCCCAACACCCCGCCCGTGCGCGCACGCAGCAAATTATAACACAACGCCCGGAACGGCATTGAAAGCCGCGTGCGCGTCATATACAATGTTGACTCATGACACTCTTTGACCCCGTTGTCATCGGCGGCAAAACAGCGCCCAACCGGTTTGCGGCCCTGCCCATGGAGGGCAACGACGCCGCGCCCGACGGCTCGCCGTCCGATCGCACAATCGAGCGATACCGCGAACTGGCGCGCGGCGGCTGGGGCGTGATCATGCTCGAAGCCGTGGCTCCGGCGCTCTCGGGCCGCGGCCGCACCAAACAGCTTGTGCTCACCAAGGACACCCTGGACGGCTTCCGCCGCCTGGTGGACACCATGCGCGCGCAAGCCCCCGGCACCCTCATCTTCATCCAGATCAACCACGCGGGCCGTTACGCCCTTACCCCGCAGATTGCATACCGGCACCCCGAACTCGACGCCTGGCATAAAATCACGCCGGACACGCCGGAACTCACAACCCAGGAACTCGACATCATCACGCAGAAAATGTGCTGGGCCGCGGACTGCGCCGCGCGCACCGGCGCGGACGGCGCGGATCTCAAGGC
>JAGUYV010000304.1 GCA_020061125.1 bacterium
CAGGACAAAGGCCGCCGCGGCGAACGCGCACACGCCCGCCAGGGCCGCGGCGTTCAGCCAACTCAATCCGCGCGCCGCAGTCACCGCGTAATCCGCGCACAGCGGCCAGGGCGCAACCAGAAGCCGCGCGTAACGGAAGAACACCACGCTCATGGTGAGCAGCGCGTGAAACGGCCCGCCGCCCGGATACTCCGCGCCCCCGGCTTGATGATGCATGACCGCGGATCGCATGGCCAGGGTCGCGACAAGAATCGCGCCTGTGGCCAGATAGAACGGCAGGCCCCGGCGCAGGGCGCGGGTGCGTGTCATCCCCGCGGGCGGCACGACAAGGTCGCACAGAACCAGCGCGCCGGGCAGTGTGGCCGCCATCTCCTTGGAATACAGCGCCAGGGTGAAACTCAAACACACAAGAACCAGAAACGCGGGCGTGTCCCGCCTCACCCTGCGCCACAGCAGGTACAGGTACATGGCCGCGAAAAAGAACAGCGCGCACAGAAGTTCCTCGCGGTTTGACGCAAGAGCCACGGCCTCGACATGCACGGGGTGCGCCGCAAACACGGCCGCTCCGAAACCCGACGCCGCAAGCCGCCCGGTCAGCGCGTGCAACGATGCAAACACCATCCAGCACGCCAGCGCGTGAAGGAAAATATTGAACGCGTGCGCGCCCCACGGCTTCATCTTCCATAAAAGGGAGTCCGCGAAAAACGAGAGCGTGCCCACGGGCCGGTAGGTGCGCTCACGGTAAACCTCGAAGTAGCGCGGCGTAAACAAGTCTTTAATAACGAGGGTTTCCTGAAATGCCGGGACGGCGAGAATGTAATCCTTATCGTCGTAAACATAATCGTTGAACAGCGTGTTCCAGTATGCGGCCGCGCACAGAGCCGCCAGGGCCAGGAGAATGAACAGAATGCGGCGCGGCGCGGCGGGGCCGTCCGGCGAATCAATAAACTTCATGGCCGAGTTGCGGATACGCATTCAACAATCGCGCCGCGCTGCGGGGAGCGCCGCCCCCGCGCCCGCGCGCGCCCGTTTCCAGACTCATAATCTATTGAATTATTATTGCATAACGGGAAGGGGAAAACTACAGGGCGGCGGGCCGTGTCACAATCTGTCCCGCCACAGCACGGCGAAAACGCGCAGGTTCCAGAAGGCGTGCATGAACAGAGCGGGCATGATGCTGCGGCGTCGCTCCACGGTCCACGCGGCCGCCAGTCCCATCACAAAAATCATGGGCGCGCCCGCCACATAAAAATGCAGGGCCGTGAACACCGCCGCGCTCACGGCCGCGCTGATTTTGAAACTCACGGCCCGGCGCAGTCCCCGGAACAGCACGCCCCGGAACACCAGTTCCTCGATGAACGGAGCGGCGCACACCGCCACCAGGATTCCAATGACATTCATCACGCCGCGCGCGGTTTCCTGCTCGCGCGCGCTGCTTTTCACAAGGAATTTTTCAACCGCCTCGCCGGGAACGCCGAACGCCTGCGCCGCAATCAGCACAACCGCCCAGAATGCGATGGTGACCGCCGCGCCCAGCACGAAGGCCGCAACCGCATAACCCAGGCCGCGCAGCGCGTCCCGGCCTATGCCATGGCTCCACAGTCCCATGTCCCGCAGGCTTGCGCCGCGCACGGCGCGGAAATACGCCACAAGAAGCCCCAGCACAAGGACCGATGCCAGAGCCTGCGCCGCCATGTCCGGCGGCCCCCAGGTGCGCGGCGGAAAGTGTCTGGAAATATTGCTAAAAAATGACAGCGCCCCGCCGAGCGCCATTTGCCCGAAGACCAGAATCGCCACGGCCGCGGCGCCGTCCGCAGGCTGCGGAAACGGCGCGCCAGCGCGCTCCGCGCCATCCGTATGCCATTGCCATTCAGCATCTTCCGTCATGTCGTCCCGCATCCGGTTCATGAGCGCTATTCTAACACGCCTACGGCTGCGGCGTCCGAAAAAACACTTGACACCCCGGCCGTGAATGGCTTATAGATACCATAGCATTGGACCTTGAAAGACCGAACGATTCATCCCGAAGCTCCGCCGCGCGCGGACAGGGAAGACGGTGCGAATCCGTCGCGGACCAGCCGCTGTAAGTGGGGACGAACCCCGGACAACGCCACTGCCGAAAGGCGGGAAGGCCCGGCCAGTAGGACGATCCACAAGCCAGAATACCGGCGGGATGAATCTTTCACGCAACCTCTTCTCGGAGCGAGAGGGTGAGAGCGCAAGCGCTGCATTCATTGGGGCCCGCAACTCATTCCGAGGAGCCGGGCCCCATTTCATTTCTCCCGGCTCCGTTGTCATAACTGCATAAACCAGACCCTTGATTTGGAAAGGAGTCATGCTTTGAAAAATCGTGTGATGCTTATTGCTTTGCTTGCGTGCGCCGTGTGGGGGCTTCCCGCGGCCGCGCAGGACGATGTCATGGACATCGGCGAAATCGTCATCGTGTCCCCGGGCGCGGACGCCGCGGCTATCCTGCAGGATCTGCCCGGAGTGACCACGGTGATCGAGCGCCGGGACTTCGACGAGCGCAGCGCCAGCCTGCCCGAGCTGCTCGAACAGACCGCGGGCGTGGAAGTGCGCAGCTACGGCGGACTGGGCAGCTACAGCGTGGCGTCCATCCGCGGCTCGTCCGCGGCCCAGGTGCTGGTGCTGATCGACGGCATCCCTCTGAACCAGGCGTTTGGCGGCGCCGTGAACCTCGGCAACATCCCGCTCAACAATGTGGAGCGCATCGAGGTGTTCCGCGGCGCCGTGCCCGTGCGCTATCACACCTCGGCTCTGGGCGGCGTGATCAACATTATCACGCGCGAGCCTTCGGGCGATGCGCGGATCCGCGCCGAGGCCGGTATCGGTTCCTTCGGCGAGCATTACGAAAGCCTGTTCATGACCCGCAGTTGCGAACGCTGGCGCCACGCCTGGTCCGCGGATTTCACCGGATCGCGCGGCGACTTCCGCTACACCGACGACAACGGCACCCCCTTCAACACCGCCGACGATTTCACGGCCTCACGCCAGAACAACAAGCACAAGGCCTTGAACCTCGCCTGGAAAGTCCGGTTCGACGGCGGCCCCTCCGAACGCATCATCGTGACCAACAACTATTTCAATAAAAGCGAAGGCGTGCCCGGCCTGGGCACCACGCCGTCCCTGACCGCGAACCTGGCCACGCAGCGCCACCTGGCGAGCGTGCGCCTTGAGCGCGACGATTATCTGTTCGGGCGCACGGATTTCGCCGCAGAGGTGCAGATGAGCTGGATGCGGCAGAATTTCTGGGACCCGCTCAATGAAATCGGCGCGGGCAGCCAGGACAACAGCAACATCAGCCGCCGCCTGGGCCTGCTCACCCAGCTTTCCGGCGAACCTGTGAAAAACCACTACATGACCCTGGCGCTGCAGTGGAGCCGCGAGCGGTTCTCGGCTTTCGACACCCTGGACCCGCGGCCCGTGAGCGGCGTGAGCGAGCGCAAAACCCTCACCGCCTCACTCGAAGATCAGGTGTCCTATTACGGCGGACGGCTGCTTGTGACCCCGTCCGTTCGCTGGGAAAACTACGACAACAGCTTCGCGCCCGACCCGTTCGACCCGCTGGGCATCAATAGCACGCGCTCCACGGACGACGACCTGTTCAGCGGATACATCGGCGCTCGATTCAGCCTCAACAGGGCAGTGACCCTGCGCGCCAACGGCGGCCGTTATCACAGGCTCCCGTCCATGGAAGAGCTGTTCGGAGACAGGGGCAATCTCGTTGGCAACTCCACACTCGCTCCCGAGGAAGGCGTGAACTACGACGCGGGCGCAGCCCTGGACATGATGCAGATCGTAGACACGCCCGGCCGCCTCGAATTCAGCTACTTCCGAAAGGAAGTCAAGAACCTGATCACCTTTATCCAGAATTCGCAGCGCACCGCGCGCGCCACCAACATCGGCCGCGCCGAAATCAAGGGCCTCGAAGCCGCGCTGACCCTGGACCCGTGCCCGCACTGGTCCCTGTCCGCCAACTACACCTGGCAGGATTCCGTGGACGACAGCGCCGTGGCTTTCTGGCGCGGAAACCAGCTCCCCGGAGTGCACGAGAACCAGTTCAACATGCATGTCAAAAACCGGTTCGGCGCCGGACACTCGTGGTACTACCAGTGGTCGCGCGACAATGGCAACTTCCTGGACCGCGCCAACCTCAAGCCCGTGCCCGCGCGCAACATCCAGACCCTGGGCCTCAACATCGAAACCGGCTTCGGTTCCCTCAACATCGAGGCCAAGAATTTCGGCGACGAACAGGTGTCCGACATCGTGGGCTACCCCCTGCCGGGCAAGTCGTTCCATGTGTCCATCAAGCGCGACCTGAACTGAAACCAAAACAACGGGAGCAAAAACAATGAAGACAAAGGGAAACATTATTAAAAGCCTGGCCGCGGTTCTGTGCCTGGCCGTGCTGGCCGCTCTGTCCGGGTGCGGAGGC
>JAGUYV010000237.1 GCA_020061125.1 bacterium
CTCCGACACGCCGCCCCCGCCGGGTTCGCCGATAAAGGTGTCGCCCTTGCCCGCGTGCCGGATGTGGCCGGGCGCAACCGTGTTCGCTCCGTTGCTCGTGGTTCCGGCCAGAACGCGTTCCGGCCCAAGCGTGGCCTGCAATATCTCCACATTGCCGACGCCGTTCTGAATGGACAGCACGGGCGTGTCCGGCCCGAGGTACGGCGCCAGATCGTGCGCGGCCTGTTCCGTGGAATAGGCCTTGACCGTGACCAGCGCCAGTTCGGGCCTGAAATCCGTGCGTTCGCCGAGATGCAGCGCGGACAGGCGCACGGTGCGCGCGCCGCCGATGCCCTCGACCAGCAGCCCGCGACCGTTTACCGCCGCGGCACGCTCCGCATGGTTGTCAATAAGCAAAACATCGTGTCCCGCCTCGGCCAGCAGCGCGCCGAACAGGCTGCCCACGGACCCGGCTCCAATTATTAAAGTATTCATAACTAAAATCGTAATCGCGCACCCGCGGGAATTCAACGAGGGATTTGAAACCAAGAAAAGTGCGAGGCATTCGCAAGGCTGCGAAAAAACCGGGGACTGGGTCGCTTTCCGCAAGGAAAGCGTTGCCTGTCCCCAGCGTTTTTTCGCCCCCGCGCTTTTTCAACAGCCCCTCTGTCTTATTATCGACCGCGGTTCCCCCCCTGCCTGCCCCCGGTCATTTGCGGAGGCCAGATTTGTTTCAACATTGCGCACACAAAAAAACCGCCCCCCGGACTCCGGGGGGCGGCGGTGTTTCTTGAACTTACGGTCCGGATTCGCGCGGCCGGGTTACGGCTTGCACAGAACCGGGTCTGAACTGGGCGCGGCGTCAAGTTCGTTGCCGAAGTACTTCTTGAGAATCAGGAAGTCGGCCACGTCAATGATTCCGTTGCCATCGAAGTCCAGATAAGTCTGGTACCCGGTTTCTCCTTCTGCTGTTCCGAATCCGGGCTTGAGCATGACGAGGTCGGTGATGTTGACCACGGTGTCGCAGTTGGGGTTGCCGATTTCGGCGCGGCCGCCGCCCGCGGGGGGCAGGTTCAGGCCGAATGCTTTCGAGGTCTTGGTGTCGTCGTCGCTCAAGGTGACATCCTTTGCCAGAACCACATAGCAGTTGCCCTCGGCGTCGAAGAACGACCCGTCGCAGGGCACCCCTGCCTTTTCCGCGGCCGGGATCTTCATGACTACCTTGTACTTGCTGTCCAGGGTCACGGAGCTGCTGTTGTTGTCAATGGTTATGGCGAAGGCGCCGTTGGCGTCGGTTGTGGCCGCAGTGCCAATCATGGTGTTCGTGGAATCAGCGACAAACACTTCCACGCCGGACCTGGGCGCTGTAAGGAACTTGCCGTCGTCGCCTTTTTGCGTGGTGTCCAGCACATTGATGGGACTGCAGCTCTTGGTGAGATCGGACCAGCTTGTGCAGTTGGACACATGGATGCACTTGCCTTCGCAGTCCGGCGCCGGGGGCGGGTCAATGGTGATCTGGTCGGAGATGGCGGCGGTGTCACCGGTGAGCGGGGACTCCGTGGCTTCCATGTCCGTGCAGTCCGACGAGAAGGTCACGCCGTAGTACCAGTTGCCCTGGGGTTCGCTGGTCAACTCGATGGGGGCCGTGGGGCCGATGTTCTGAACCGCGGAGTTGGAAGCGAGAAGGTTGGTGCAGCCCTTGCCGGAAATGGCGGTCTTAGTGGTGCAGGTTGCGTTGGAGCAGCGGTACATGGCGTAGCCGCCGTTGGCGCCGTCGTCGTCATCGGACTTGGTCCAGAACACGAGCGCGCCGTAGTTGGCGCCGGTGGTGCCGGACGGGCCTGCGGTCACGCCCGTAGGGGCCTTGGCCTGGTTGCCGGGCGTGCAGGGTTTGCAGTTGGGCTGCGTTGTGGACGGGTATTTGGCGCTTTCATTGCCCGCCATGTCTTTGGCGGTCACGCAGTAGGTGTACGGGCTGGTGTTGTCGGGCACGATGTCCGTGTAGGTGAGACCGGACGCCTGAAGGATATCGGTTGCCACGGCTTCCCATGTGGAAGAGGCGTTGCAGGATGTGCCGTCGCAGCGGTACACGCTGTAGCGGATGGTGGTGTCCTTGTCGCTGACCGGATCCCAGCTTGGGGTGCAGGAAATGTCGTCGCTGTCCATGCTGGTTTCGGGCACTTCGGGCGCCTGGGTGTCCTGCGGGGTGCAGCACACTTCCTGTACGCTGCCTCCGGGACCGTCTGTTGACACATTGTTGTATGCGTCAACCGCGTAAACATGGTAGCAGTAATTCGTACCGTTGACCACGGGCACAGGAGTAGTGCCGCAGGTCTTGTCCTTGTGCTCTGCATCAGGATCTGGAGAAAGAGCCACTGTGGCTGCGATGTTCGCGCACTGGGCCGCCTCGGCCGTGGGCACGCTGCCCGCGGTTCCGAAAATGACTTTATAACCCTGAATCTCGAGCGGATCGAATGTGACGCAGGGAAGTTCGCCCACGCAATCGGCGAACATGGTTCCATCGGAATGCTTGGTTACCTTATCCCAGGTGAGTTCCACCTTGTTGCCTTCCGCGGGTGCGGAACAGGCCACATTTTGCGGGAACGCGGGTTTGAGCAGGTCGGCTTCCTCGGACAGGGTGAAGCATTTTACATTGGGGTTGTCCGCGCCGCCCGGAGGGAATGTGCTGCAGTTGCCGCTGGAATCGCAGGCTTCCACATAGAAGCAGAAGTCGGACGACACCAGGGCTGGCTCCTGCGTGGAATCCTTTTCGAAAGTGGTGCCGCTCTGACCGCTGGCGCTGAATGCGGTGAAATTGGCCGAGACTTTGCAGTCGAGGGTCTTGTTGGTCTGTTTGCAGTAGTAAGGTCTGTATGGCGAGGAAGCCAAGTCGCTCTCGGTCGAGGCTTCCCATTCCATCTTCACGCCGAGCTTGCCGGGGATGTTGCCCGCGAGCAGGGAGCTGATGGCGGATGGCGGCTTGCGGTCCTGGGGCGTGCAGGTCGCCGCGGAAGAAGTGGTGCTGTTGTTGCCCAGGTCCACGGCGGTCACGGTGTAGGAATACGGCGTTCCGTTATCCAGTTCTTCGGGATCCGAGAATGTGTATTCGGTGACGCCGCTCGTGGCGGACAGCGGATTGGTGAAGTTGATGGGAACGCCGTCGCGGGACAGCCAGAACTTGGACAGGGACGGGTCGCCCGCGGCCACGGTCCAGGTGATGTCGCACTTGCCGGTCACGCCTGCCGGTGTGGCCGAGGTTGTGATGGTTGGCGCGGTGGGGGGCACCCAGTCCTCCACGGTGCAGTTTGTGGAGGCCGCGTTGCTCATCTTGGTTTCCTTGCTGGCCGCAGCGTTGTAGGCGGTTTCCCAATAGTAATAGGTTCTGCCGTCCAGGGTGTTGTGCGTGTCGGTCCACGAGTAGCTGGCGCTTCCGTTCTCCGTGACCGTGCCCTGCTGCGTGGCGCCGGAGCTGGAGTTGGCCGTGTTGCGGTAGAACCGGTACTCGCTGGTGTACGACGCGGTGTCGCTCTTGAGGAAATCAATGCGGCACTTGTTGGACGAGGGCTGGGATGTGCTCTTGGTGCAGACCTTGTTGCCGCCGGCGCTGCCGTCGGTGCTGCACGAGGTCTTGGTGATGGCGCCGGCCACAGGCTCGCCGGGCGGGTCCACGGTTACGGACTTGTTGCGATGATAGTACGCGAAGCCCGCGGTGAGGTCGGTAATCCAGAATGCTGTGCCGCCGGAGAGGTTGATTTCACCGGTGATGGCGATGAGGATGGATTTGCCCGACGAACTTCCGATGAGGTTATAGGAAGATGTGTAAACTTCGCCGGTTCCGCTCTTGTTGGTGATGAAACGCAGGGAACCGCTCTGGTAGCCGATCTTGAGCTTGGGGTGGTCGCCCACGGCCGAGATGAGCTTGCAGGCGAGCGGGTCCGAGGAGTTGGGGTTGGTCACGCAGTCGCCGCTCCAGAGCACCTTGACCAGGGTGGGGTCCGAGCCGACGGCTTCGGGAGCGTAGGTGATGGCGAACGCGTTCTGGATGTGCGTGTCCGCTGGGTTGGTGTCCGGAAGGTCCGGGTTGAAAAAGATCATCAGGTAGCCTTCGATGGGCGCCGGGTCGCTGGAACCCGGAGGCGGCGCGCCCAGCCCAATCTTGGTGCAGATGACCGTGCCGCCCGCGCCCGCTGTGATGCCGCGCACATCCACCTTGTCGGCGGCTGCGCCGCTAATCAGGCTCTGCACTCCCGCGGCATTAGGTTCGCCGCACACATCGCCGGCCTTGTCGCCGAGCGTGTAGCTGGCGCCGCAGCTTCCCGGAGCGTAGCTTCGGTTTTCATTGCATTCCGAATAGCCCACGGCATAAGAGCAGGAATCAAAGAGCGGTGTGGCCAGGGTGTCGTCCCAGGTGCCCACATCCGGGCAGGGTTCCTCGCCCGTGCTCGGGGTTTCGCTGGCCACATTGCCTCGGCCGTCAACCGCGCTCACATAGTAGCTGATGGTGTCGCCCTGTTCCGCCCCGGGCTTGATGGGCACCATGCCTTCCCATTTGCCCAGGGTGGAGTTATAGGTCATGGACACTTGCCCGCCGTCCGTGGGGTTGCCGTCATAGAAATAATTCACCCATGCGGCCTTGATTTGAGGCGGATTGGGCACGATTTCGGGGTCCACGATCTGATACCAGTCCGATGCCGTGCAGTCTTCCTTGGGTACGATGTCGCATTTGCCGGTCTTCTGTTCCTGGCCCACGATGGTCGCGCTGACCTTGAAGTCGGACCCGCCCACAACCGGCGGGGTGTTTGTGACTTCGCTGATGTCGGGGGGGAAAGGAATGGTCGGGATTTCGAAGTTGAATTCGATATCCTCGGCCCTGCCGGCCGTTGCGAGGAACAGCGCCAGCAGCGCGATGGCCGCTGCTGTGAATATCCTCTTCCTCATATCAGTTCCTCCTTATGGTTTTTGCGTTTCGCCTTTATCTGGAAAATGCCGTTCAAGGCAATATGTCCTTCCAGCGCAAGATACAATAAATCGTTTATATCTATATCAAAATATGTGCCATTTTTATCGCTTTTGAAAAACCGCTTGAATAAACACTTTTCTTGATTGCGCTCCCAAACGATCTTCGCAATGCGCGGCATTTTTATCACAGTATGCGCTTGATAATTGCCGCGCTTATGCCTTGTTGACAGCCCTGGTCTTGTGTTTCACATTCTTGCCGTTCGGCTGAAATCCCGTGATTCTCGCTCCTAAATGCAGCAAACTTGACGCCAGATGCCATTTATCCGGAAAATCCGCTGCGATTCTCACCATTCGTTCCGGTTTCGAGTAGAATTGCCGGTATGCCCGGCGGTACATGAGTTGCAGGGTGCCGCGTCCCAGTTCAGAACAGGAATAGTTCAGTGAAGTGTAGGCAAATTCCTTGGAATTATTGGCTTTTTTGTATCTTGTGCCATTGCGGGCAATCTGGTGCAATTCGGTTCCCGGCACGGCTTTGACCACAAAAAAGGACGCTGTGTGCAGGGGACTGGTGGCCGCGAAATCAATGGTCTGCTGCATTTCGCGGCGGGTTTCGGTGGGGAATCCGAGCATGAAGTACCCGTGGCAGAAGATTCCGGCCGCGACCGTGCGGCCCATGGCGTCACGCGCTTTATCGAGGTCCAGGTTTTTTCTGATGTATTTCTGGAGCCGGGGGCTTGCGGTTTCGATGGCCACGGCCATGTAGCAGGTACCCGCGGCTTTGAGCATGGCGATGAGTTCCGGGTCCAGACGGTCGCTGCGCACGCCGTTGGGAAACGACAGGCGCAGTTTCATGCGGCTGCGCGCGATGCGTTCGCAGATTTCCAGGGCGCGGGCGCGGTCCAGGTTGAAGCAGTCGTCCAGTATTTCGATGTCGCGGATGCCGTAGCGGTCGTGCAGGGTGCGGATTTCCTCAAACACGCTTTCCGGGCTGCGCGCGCGGAAGGATTTTCCGAAGAAGCTGTGGCAATAGATGCAATGGTAGGGGCAGGAGCGGGATGTGAACACGGTCATGTAGGGGCCGGGCGCAAGGTTGCTGAACCGGTGCGCGCGCGCATAGCCCGCCAGGTCCGCGGCGTCCCAGTCCGGGAACGGCAAAGCGTCCAGATCCCTGATGTATTCGCGCTGCGGGTTGATGGTGAGCGCGCCGTTGCCCCGCAGGGCCAGGCCGGGCAGATGCTTCCACGGATCGTTGCATTCCATGGCGCGCGCCAGGTCCGTGATTGTGGCTTCGCCCTCGCCGAGAACCGCGCACGCCACCGCGGGATCCTTGAGAACCGCGTCCGGATCCGTGCTGGCGTATGGCCCGCCCGCCACGATGGAAACCCCGGGCAAGGCCCTGTGCAACGCGGCCGCGTACTCGTGGAAGCAGCGCGATTCAAGCAGAATCGCGCCCAGGCCGATGATGTCCGGCTTGAACGCGCGCGCTTTCCGCGCCACCTGTTCCGCGGTCAGAAGCCCGAGGCGCGTGTCCAGGATTTTCACCCGGTGTCCGCCGTCCCGTTTCAGCGACGCGCTCAAGTACATCAGCCCCATGGGCGGCGACATGGCGAACGGGTATGTGTCGTATTCGCTGCACTTGATCAGCAGGATTCTTGCCATGGGATCGCCGCCCTCTCCGGCGCCGTTTGCTTTTTATCCCGGATATTGATTACATTAGAACTATACAACGGGTTCGGAAAAGGGAACAGCGAATCTTCGACATGAAGCCTGCAAAAATGTTTGCGCGCGCCCTGCTCAAAGGCGCGGGCGCGGACCCGCTCTACCTGGTGTTTTTCGTGACCGAGCAATGCACGGCCCGGTGCGGGCACTGCCTGCTCGGGCAATGGGACTGCGCCTCGGACGAGCTGACCCTCGATGAGATCGAGCGCTGGGCGCGCACCATGCCCCCGTTCTATTTTCTGCTGCCCACGGGTGGCGAGCCGTTTCTGCGCGCGGACCTGCCGGACATCGTGCGCCTGTTCGCGCGCCACTGCGGCATCCGCCACGCGGGCATTCCCACCAACGGATCCCTGCCCCAGTCCGCGGTTGCGGCCGTGGAGCGCATGATCGCGGACAACCCCGAACTGCAACTGGCCGTGGATGTGTCCCTTGACGGCCCCGCGAACCTGCACGACCGGGTGCGCAACACGCCGGGGCTGTTCGACAAGGCCGTGGCCACTTATTCGCAACTGGCTGCCCTGGCCGCGCGCGCGCCCAATTTCCAGGTCAACGCGGCCGTAACCATGTCCGCGGCCAACCAGACCTCGGCCCTGGATTTCCTGGACTACCTCACCGGCGAACTCGGGGTGCGCAACATCAACCACCTGCTAGTGCGCGGAGAGCCGCGCGACCCGGGCGCGAAACAGGTGAACATTGAAAACTACAAGGCGTTCAACCGCAAACTGGAGCAGGCCGCGCGCGCGGGCCGTTTGCCCGGATACCGCGGTTATGCAGAAGCCGGCGGCATCAACGCCATGAAGCTGGTGCGCCAGGATGTGATCGCGCGCACCGCGGAAACCGGGAGGCGGCAGGTGC